>NZ_JYMU01000009.1:0-33009 GCF_000938235.1 Bradyrhizobium sp. LTSPM299 | reverse complement strand
CTGGATGAGGCGACGGCGGGAGACGATAGAGCACCCGTTTGGAACCATGAAGTGGCTGATGGCTGGTCCCCGCTTCCTGGTGAAGGGGCTGAAAAAGGCGAAGACCGAACTCGCCTTGGGCGTCCTCTGCTACAACCTCAAGCGGGTGACCAACATCCTTGGGTGCCCGCCCTACTGGAAGCGCTGGCACTCACGCCCGCCTGACTGAGCATTTTTGCTGGCCGATGCAGCCATCCCGTCGCAAGCAGCGCGACTTCTCGCACAGCCTGGAAGGCCGGGACCCATTACCACAAATGCCGGTGATGCGCGGAGCTGGGGCCACAGCCAGCCTCCACAACAAGGGCCGGTGGCTGGGTCCCGGCCCCCGTGCGCAATTGCGCACTAGGCCGGGACGACAGCTCACTCCGCCGCCGCAGTCTGCCCGGGAGCGCCGACGAACCCCGCAGGATCGCCGAACCGCTCGATCATGACGGCAGTCAGATCCTTCGCTTTGCTGGTCACGCAGGCGCCGGAGCGCACGGTGTAGCGGTCCTGGTGCTTGGCGTGCGGCGGCGCCTCGCCCTTCTGAAGCGCGCGCGCCGCTTCCATCACCAGCTTGCGGAAATGCATGATGCCGAGATCGGTCGGGCCAAGATGCTCGCGGGTGCGGTCGGCGATCAGACCCTGGCTGTCCTGCACCGCGGCGTCCTGTTCGGAGACGCCCTTGATGCCGGTGTAGCTCTTGGTCCGCTGCAGCTTGCGGTCGATCAGGTAGTCGTTCGCCCGGTTGCGCAGCGGGATATAATTTTCGTCGACCACTGCCATCACGCCATTGCCATTGGCGTAGCCGTCGCGCTCGACCTCGGTCAGCGGACGGTCCGGATTCCACGCATAGGTGTAGATCCAGCAACCGGTGTCGGTGACAGGCACGAAGGTCTGGCCGAACATGTTCTCGCCCGGCATCGAGCTCGGCGCGTAGCTGTGGAACGGCATCAGGAACTGGGCGATGCGCCAGTAGATGTTGTCGCTGCCGGTGAGCCGCCCGCCCGCGACCGTCAGCCCGGCCTCATGCGGATTGATCTTGATCACCGGGCGCGGATCCTCGGCGATCCAGCGCATGTGATCGGTGGCGACCCGCGTCAGCGGATTGACGAAATGCCGCTTGATGTCGAGGATCTCGTTCTCCTCCTTCTCGAAGGAGAGATGCGCGAAGGTGAAATGCGCGGTGTCGATCGAGCCTTCCACCGCCTGCACCCAGTTGCAGTCCTGCCACTTCTTGGTGACAAACCGATGCGAGGCCGGCAGCAGCGCCATCTCCAGCGCCGGCAAATCCGGCATCGCCTCGGCCGGCCCCATATAGGCCCAGATCATCTCGCCCCATTCGCGCACCGGATAGGACTTGATGCGGATCAGGTCCTTGGCGTTGAGATCCGGATAGGAGGTCGGCATGTCGACGCAAGCACCGTCGGTATCGAACTTCCAGCCGTGATAGACGCAGCGGATGCCGCATTCCTCGTTGCGGCCGAGCCAGAGATTGGCGCCGCGATGCGGACAGTATTGATCGATGACGCCGACTACGCCGCGCGAATCGCGGAAGGCAAGCAGCTCCTCGCCAAGCACCGTGACCTTCTTCGGATCGCTGTCCGGCTCGGGCAGCTCTTCCGACAGCAGCACCGGGATCCAGAACCGGCGCAGCAATTCGCCCATCCCCGTTCCTGCGCCGGATTCGGTGAGGAATTTGTTGTCTTCGGCACGCAGCATGGGCGACCTCCCGATTTTATTTTTGTTTCAGTCCGTAGGATGGGTGGAGCCTCACACCGGCCGCTCGCCCTTCACGGTCACGCGCGTGCCGGAGCGGGTGTGCGGCCAGTAGTCCCACATCGCGCGGTGCTGGGCGCAGCGGTTGTCCCAGAACGCGATCGCGTTCTCGGTCCAGCGGAAGCGGCACTGGAACAGCGGGTTCTCGGCGTGCTGGTAGAGATAGGCTAACATCGCATCGCTCTCGTCGCGCGGGATGCCGATAATGAAGCGGGTGAAGCCGCGGTTGACGTAGAGCACCTTGTTGCCGGTCACCGGGTGCGTACGCACGATCGGATGTTCGGCGCGCGGATATTCCCGTTTGTCGGCGACGCCGTAGTTTGTATACAGGCCACGATAAGTCTGCTCGCCGTCATGCAGCGCGGTCAGCCCGTCGAGATAGGCCTTCATGCGATCCGACAGCGCCTCATAGGCCGCGTACATATTGGCGAACAGCGTGTCGCCACCGCGCGGCGGGCACTGCTTGATATAAAGGATCGAGCCCATCGGCGGCTCCTGATCGCAGGACACGTCGGTGTGCCAGCCCTCGCCATTGGCGCGTGGGCTGTCCTTGTCGGCGTAGATCTTCATCAGCGCCGGATCGCCCTCGCTCGGCGCCGCGGGGTGCACGTGCAATTCGCCGAACTTGCGGCCGAAGGCCAGATGCTGCTCGGGGCTGATATGCTGCTCGCGGAAGAAGATGACGAGGTTTTCGGCGAGCGCGCGATGGATCTCGTCCATCTGGCGGTTGGAGCGCGCATCGTCGGACACCAGCCTGCCGATATCGACACCAGAGATTTCCGCGCCGATGATCGGCGTCAGTTTTTCAACGCCGATTGTCTCGTAGGGCTCGGACTCGGCGGCCGCGTGCCGGTAGCGCGGTCCCTGCTTGCCGGACAGTGAACTCATGGGCGGTCTCCCGATCGTTCTTGATTGGGAGACATCGTAGCCCGGATGGCGCGAAGCGCAATCCGGGTCATGACATTGCTACTCCGCGGCGCCCGCCGTCTCCGGCACCTTGGCGCCGCTGCCGTACTTCTGATCGATATAGTCGATCACCAGCGCCCTGAACTCGGTGGCGATGGTCGGGCCGCGCAGGGTGCGGAATTTCTTGCCGTCGACGAACACGGGAGCTGCCGGCGCTTCGCCGGTGCCGGGCAGCGAGATGCCGATATTGGCATGCTTGGATTCGCCGGGGCCGTTGACGATGCAGCCCATGACCGCGACGTTGAGCTCTTCGACGCCCGGATATCTGGTCTTCCAGCCCGGCATCTCCTCGCGGATGAAATCCTGGATCGAACGCGCCAGTTCCTGGAACGTGGTCGAGGTGGTGCGACCGCAGCCCGGGCAAGCCGCAACCAGCGGCACGAAGGTGCGGAAGCCCATGGTTTGCAGCAATTCCTGCGCAACCTGCACCTCGAGCGTGCGATCGCCGCCGGGCTCCGGCGTCAGCGAGATGCGGATGGTGTCGCCGATCCCCTGCTGCAGCAGGATGCCGAGCGCGGCCGACGAGGCGACGATGCCCTTCGAGCCCATGCCGGCCTCAGTGAGGCCGAGATGGATCGCGTAATCCGAGCGGCGCGCCAGCTCCTGATAGACCGCGATCAGATCCTGCACGGCGGACACCTTCGCCGACAGGATCATCTTGTTTTTGGGCATGCCGAGCTCTTGGGCGCGGGCGGCCGACAGCAGCGCCGACTGCACCATGGCCTCGCGGGTCACCGCTCGGGCGTCGCGCGGATTCGCCGAAGCCGTGTTCTCGTCCATCAGCTTGGTGAGCAACTCCTGGTCGAGCGAGCCCCAATTGGCGCCGATGCGCACAGGCTTGTTGTTCTTGTTGGCGATCTCGATGATATCGGCGAACTGGGTGTCGCGCTTGTTCTTGAAGCCGACATTGCCGGGATTGATGCGGTATTTGTCGAGCGCCTCGGCGCAGGCCGGATAGTCGGCCAGCAGCTTGTGGCCGATGTAATGGAAGTCGCCGATCAAGGGCGTGGTGAGGCCGAGCTTGCGCAACCCGTCGCGGATGTGCGGCACCGCGGCTGCCGCTTCCTCGCGGTCGACGGTGATACGCACCAACTCGGAGCCGGCGCGGCTCAGCGCTGCGACCTGGGCGATCGTGCCCTCGATGTCGGCAGTGTCGGTATTGGTCATCGACTGCACGACGATCGGCGCGCCGCCGCCGACGGCGACGTTGCCGACCATGACCTGCGTGGTGTGGTGCCGCGGCGAAGGACCAGCGACGTCGTTCTGCGGCAAAATCTCGGGCTTGTTCATGGCGTCTCGAATATCAGGTTTTGGTGACATTCACCAAGGGGGCGATGAGCGGCGCGAATGCGCGGCCGGACGATATGTTTCCGAAGTGAATTCAACAGCTTATGACGCCAATCGAGGCCAAAGGCAAGCCATGCAGCGGCGACCTGCATGGCCGGTATATTGGACTGAATCCGGATGATTCAAAGGGCAAGTCGCTGCTTTTCATGTGATCCGGGGCACCTTACCATTCGCCTAAACATCGTCGGAGGTGACTATGGCTGTCCATAACGAGCTGATCACCACCGCGGAACTCGCCGATATCCTCACCCGGCCCGATTTGCGCCTGTTCGATTGCACAGCCTATCTGGAGCCGGCGCCCGCGGGCAGCGGTGTTCCCTATATTGTCGTCTCGGGCCGCCAGACGTTCGAGGCTGGGCATATCCCGGGCGCGAATTTCCTCGATTTGCAGGCCGAGTTCTCCGATCCCCATACCGAGCTGCGCTTCATGATGCCGTCGGTCGCGCAGCTCGAAACCGCGTTCGGCCGCCATGGCATCTCGCCCAACAGCTGCGTCGTGCTCTATTCGAGCGGCACGGCAATGTGGGCGACGCGCTTCTGGTGGATGCTGCATTCGCTCGGCTTTGAAGGCGCCGCCGTGCTCGACGGCGGCATCGACAAATGGACCGCCGAGGGTCGCGATATCGAGACCGAGCTTGCCGGCCACTATCCGCCGGCAACGTTCACGGCCCGGCCGAAGGACGGCCTGTTCGTCGGCAAGCACGACGTGCTCGCCGCCACCGCGGAAGCCAACACCGTCATCGTCAACGCGCTCGGTCCGCAATTCTACAAGGGCCTTGAGCCGAGCCGCTACGGAAGGCCCGGCCGCATCCCCGGCAGCGTCAGCGTGCCGGCGGCAAGTCTGATCGATCCCAAAAACAAGACTTTCGTGCCGCTCACGGAAGCCAAAGCGACCTTCGCCGCGCAGGGCATCGACCGGAGCAAGCGCATCGTCGCCTATTGCGGCGGCGGCATCTCCGCGACCATCGATCTGTTCCAGCTGCACCGGCTCGGCTACGACAACCTCACGCTCTACGACGGCTCGATGGGCGAATGGGCCAAGGATGCGTCGCTGCCGATCGAGGTGGGGTAGTGCTCCATCGATCCACTCCCGTGTCGTCACCCGCGAAGGCGGGTGACCCAGTATTCCAGAGGCGTCTGAGTTCAACCGGAAAGGCCGCGGCGTACTGGGTCGCCCGGTCCATGTGCGCAATTGCGCACAGGCCGGGCGATGACAGTTGTAAATCGGGATGCAGCTTCGCATCCTCGCGACATGCTCGTCATTCCGGGCTCGCGCTTCGCGCGCCCCGGAATGACGAGGAGAAAACATCACGCCGGCACATTCGGGTCCGGCGTCACCTTCGGATCGGGCTTGTTGACGAGATAGAGTCCGGCGACCACGAGCAAAGCGGCGACGCCGAACACCGGGGTCAGCGTATCGTGCATGACGAAATAGGCCGCGACCACGCCGAACAGCGGCGTGATGAAGGTGAAGGCCGACAGCTTGCTTGCCGAATAGGTCTTCACCATCGCAAACCAGATCACGAAGGTGCAGCCCACCACCCACACCGCCTGATAGGCCAGCAACGAGACCGACAGCGCGCTTGGCCAATGCGTGATGCGTTCGCCCGCAATCCAGGAGGCGAAGCCGAGGATCGGGATCGACACCGCGACCTGGTAGCCGAGTGCTTTCTCCGGCGCCGCCCGGCGCAGATTGGTGCCCTTGGCGACCAGTGTGGTTGCCGCCCACAGCGCGCCGCCGCCGACCACCAGGAGGTCGCCGAGCAGCACTTTTGCATCAACATTCGGCTGCGGCACGCCGATCGCAAGCGCTACGCCGGCAAAGCTCAGCGCCAGCCCGCTCCACTGCATCGCGCTCAAGCGCTCGCCGAGGAACTGGTGCGAGCCGAGGGCGACGAAGAACGGCGCGGTATAGAGGAAGACGGACGCGCGCGACGCCGAGGTCAGGACCAGCCCGGAGAAGATCAGCACGAATTCGCAGCCGAACATCAGCCCGGCGGCGAGACCGGGCAGCAACGTGCCGTCGCGCACGAAGAACTTTGCGCCGCGCAACCAGCCTACGATCAACATGACCGGCAAGGCGCCGGCGGAACGGATCATCGCCTGCAGCATCGGCGGCACATCGGGCAGCGCCAGCTTGACCGCGAGCTGGTTGAAACCCCAGCTCACGCACAGCATCAGCATCAATGCGATGGCGCCTGGCGGCAGTCCGTGCCCGACGCTGGCGGGCCTTGCGGTGGGGGTGGAGATTGCCTGGATCGACATGTTTCCTCGCGGCCGGCTTGGCGCCGTGTTGTTGTTATGACTTGCGCATCGTTCAGTCCGTCATTGCGAGGAGCTCGCGACAAAATTGCAGAGCAATTTTGCGCTGAAGCGACGAAGCAATCCATTTCTCAGCAAGCGGTGAAATGGATTGCTTCGCTCCGCTCGCAATGACGAAATCATTTCTGGCAATGCGCGCAGGTGCCGGCGATCTCGACGACGGAGAGTTTTGGCAGGAAGCCGGACGCCCGCGCCGCGGCCGTGAGGCTTTGCGCGACGGGGGCTGCCGGGATCTCGCCGACTGAGCCGCAGTGGTCGCAGATCAGGAACGCCACCATCGAGGTCTCGTCGTGGTCATGCGCGCAGGCAAGGAAGGAATTGCGGCTCTCGATGCGGTGGACGAGGCCATTCTCCATCAGGAAGTCGAGCGCGCGGTAGACGGTAATCGGTGCCGGGCGCGGCATCGACTTGGCCAGTTCGTCGATCACCTCATAGGCGCCGAGCGGGCGGTGGCTCGACAACAGCGCCTGCAGCACGTGGCGCCTGATCGGGGTGAATTTCTGCCCCCGGCGCGTGCAAACCTGCTCGGCATGCGCCATCGCGTCCGCGGCGCAGCGGCCGTGATCATGGTCGGGAGCAGGAAATGTCGGCTTTGCGAGGCTCATCTGCCCGGTATGTAGCATTTTTGCGCCGGTTCCCAAAGCCCTCCTGCGACCCTCCCCGGAAGCCATGTGCGCAATGCGGGGCAGCCTTCCGTTAACCCGGCATGCAGAATTCATAAGCAAGCTTATTATAGCCAAAGCTTATGGAGGCAAGCCACATGCGCGGTCCCGTGGACGCGAACTTTTTGTTTACGCTCGGCGAATTGTTCCGGCTGATCCGCGTGTACGCCGACAAGGAGGCCGCGCGCTACGGTATTACCCGCGCGCAATGGGCGGTGCTGTCCAAGGTTGAGCGCAGCGAGGGCATGAAGCAGACCGAGCTTGCCGAGCTGCTCGAGATGCAGCCGATCACGCTGACTCGCCTGATCGACAAGCTCAGCAACGCCGGCTGGATCGAGCGCCGCAGCGACGCGACCGACCGCCGCGTTAACCGCCTCTACTTGAAGAAGGCCGCGCGTCCGTTGCTGGGCAAGCTCGCCGGCCTGCGCTCCGAACTCACCGCGACCGCGCTCGAGGGCATTAGCCCCGCTGACGCGCATCGCCTGCTCACCCAACTGGACCAGATCAAGGAAAACGTTCGCAATGCCATCCAAAGCCCAGCCGGCGAGCCCTCCCGAAAAGAGCAGCGCTATGGCTGAACCCATCCTTAAACTCGCGCCCGAGCAGAAGGGCAATCCGGCCTCGCCCACACCGGCGGGCAAGGCCAGCCGCGCGCCGCGCCGCCGCCTGATGGCCGGCCTGCGGCGCTATCGCCGCACCCTGCTGCTCGTCGTGCTGCCGATCGTGGCAGCGATCGGCGGCGGCGTGTTCTATCTCAATGGCGGCCGCTATGTCGGCACCGACGACGCCTATGTCGGCGCACAGAAGGTGCTGATCACGCCGGAGATCTCCGGCAAGATCGACAAGATCGTCGTGAAGGAGGGCCAGCACGTCAAGCGCGGCGACGTGATGTTCGAGATCGATCCGGTGCCCTACCAGCTGGCGGTCGCTCAGGCCAAGGCGGCGCTCGACCAGACCCAGACCACCTATGACAATCTGGTCGCCAACATCAAGATCAACAGCAAGATGCTCGAATACGCGGAGCAGAGCGTCGAGCTGAAGCAGCGCGACGTCGAGCGCAAGACGACGCTCGCCAAGCAGAATTTCGGTTCGCAGCTCGACCTCGACAACGCGGCGAACGCGCAAGTCACGGCCGCGAGTCTCGCGCAGTACATCAAGCAGCAGGTCTCCAACGCCAAGACGCAGCTGCTCGGCAATGTCGACCTGCCGATCGAGCAGTTCCCGCCCTACGCCCAGGCCAAGGCGAAGCTCGACGACGCGCAACGCAACCTCGATCACACCACGCTGCGCGCGCCGATGGACGGGGTCGCGACCCAGGTCGACCAGATCCAGCTCGGCCGCTTCGTCGCCGCGGGCGCACCGGTGTTTTCCGTGATCGACGTCGAGCACCCCTGGGTCGACGCCAATCCGAAGGAAAGCGACTTCACCTATGTCGCAGTCGGCCAGCCGGTCGAACTCGACGTCGACGCGTTTCCGAACCACGCCTTCAAGGGCACGATCGGCTCGCTGTCGCCGGGCACCGGCGCGCAGTTCTCGATCCTGCCGCCGCAGAACGCCACCGGAAACTTCGTCAAGGTGGTGCAGCGCGTGCCGGTCCGCATCTATTTCGATCCGGACGACAAGTTCGTCACGAGGCTGAAGGCGGGCATGAGCGTCTATGTCACCATCGACACCAACCACCGCCGCTCGCTGGCCGGGTTGCTCGGCCTCGGGCCGGCGTCCGCGCATCAAGAGTGACGACGGGATGTCGATACACATTCGTCTGTCATCGCCCGGCCTGTGCGCAATTGCGCACATGGACCGGGCGACCCAGTACGCCGCGGCCTTGCGGTTTACGGCAGGGCCTCTGGAATACTGGGTCCCCGCATTCGCGGGGACGACAGCTGCGATGTGTGATTGCGCCCCCGCAAGCGGGAGAGGTGGTTCCCGGCACATTCGACAAAGCGAGACGACCTGAATGAATGCATCGTCGCCATCCGCCGTCCCCGGCATGCGCCGGAACATGGTGACGATCTGCGCCATGACGGCGACGATCATGCAGGCGCTGGACACGACGATTGCCAATGTCGCGCTGCCCTACATGCAGGGCACGCTGTCGGCCTCGCAGGACCAGATCAACTGGGTGCTGACCTCCTACATCGTCGCTGCCGCGATCATGACTGCGCCGGTGGGCTGGATCGCCAACCGCTTCGGCCGCAAGCGCATCTTCATTATCTGCTCGGCCGGCTTCACCATCGCCTCGGTGATGTGCGGACTTGCCCAGGACATCACCCAGATGGTGCTGTTCCGCCTGCTGCAGGGCGTGTTCGGCGCGGCGCTGGTGCCGCTGTCGCAAGCCGTGATGCTCGATTCCTACGCGCTGCATGAGCGCGCCAAGGCGATGTCGATCTGGGGCATGGGCGTGATGATGGGCCCGATCATGGGCCCCTCGCTCGGCGCCTGGCTGACCGAGACCTATTCCTGGCACTGGGTGTTTTTCGTCAATCTGCCATTTGGCGCGTTCACCGTGCTCGGCCTCGCCGTCTTCATGGACGAGACCAAGCAGGACCACAATCTGCGCTTCGACTGGTTCGGCTTCGGCGCGCTCGCGATTGCGATCGGTTCGCTGCAGCTGGCGCTCGACCGCGGCGAGCAGCTCGGCTGGCTGGAATCCAACGAGATCCTGGTCGAGTTCATCGTCTCGGCGGTCGGCTTCTACTATTTCTTCGCCCATTCACTGACGACCGACAGGCCGTTCATCCAGTTCTCGCTGTTCAAGGACAGGAATTTCCTCGGCGGCTGCGTGTTCATGACGGTGATGGGCCTCGTGCTGTATTCGACCATGGCGTTGTCCTCACCATATCTGCAGAACGTGGTCGGCTATCCGATCATCACCGCCGGCCTGTTGCTGGCGACCCGCGGCGCCGGTACCTTTGTCGCGATGATGCTGGTCGGCCGGCTGATGCGCTACATCGAGGCGCGCACGCTGATCATCTCGGGCCTGTCGCTGACTGCGGCCTCGCTGTTCCAGATGACGGGATGGACCGACATGACGCAGGCCAAGGAGATCATCATCGTCAGCGTCATCCAGGGCTTCGGCTTCGGCCTCGTCTTCGTGCCGTTGTCGACGGTGGCGTTCCTCACGCTGCCGGGCAATCTACGCACCGACGGCACTTCGATGCTGACGCTGTTCCGCAACGTCGCAAGCTCGGTCGGCATCTCGATCGTGATCGCACAGCTCACCGAGGGCGGACGGCGCATCTACTCGAAGCTGTCGGAGCAGATCAATCCGTTCAACCACGCACTGCAGATGCCCGACGTCGCCGGGATGATGAATCTCAACAGCGATGCCGGCCGCGCGCTCGCCGACCGGATGGTGGCGGCGCAGTCGCAGATCATCGCGTTCTCGCACGACTACCAGCTGGTGATGGTGTTCATCCTGGTCTCGATCCCCCTCGCGATCATGATCGGCTCGACCAAGGCCGCGCTGCGCAAACAGTCCGCGCCGTCGGACCATGCCGCGGTGATGGAGTAAATCTCTCCCGTCATTCCGGGGCGTGCGAAGCACGAACCCGGAATCCATTGTGCCGCAGGCGTCGCGGAGGAATGGATTCCGGGCTCTCGCTTCGCGAGCCCTGGAATGACGAAGGGAGAGATGTTGCCGCTCCTTCCGCCCGCGCCCCCTACCAACGAGCGAGACGCTGCAGCCGCAATCGCGTTGACTTTCCGGCCCCTGCTCCCAATACTCGGCAAAACGGCGAAAAAGCCGGTCAATGGGGAGGACGCGATGCCGACGTCACGCAGGACGCTGCTGAAGACCTCCGCGGCTGCCGCCGCCGCATTCAGCTTCGATTGGACACGCGCGCAGGCACAGGCCGAAACAGTGCGCATCGGCGTGATCTACGACCTGACCGGCCCGTTTGCCGCCGGCGGCTCGGTGGCCTCCTCGATCGGCACGCAGATCGCGATCGATCTCGTCAACGAGAAGGGCGGCATCGGCGGCAAGCACAAGATCGCCCCCGTCAACGTCGATTCCCAGAGCAAGCCCGACGTCGCGATCAATGAGGCGAGTCGCCTGATCGACCAGGAGAAGGTCGACATCCTCGAGGGCGTCTTTGCCAGCTCGCACGCGGTCCCGCTCGCCGCCAAGGTCGAGCAGCAGAAACGGATCCTCTGGATCACGACCGCGGTTTCGACCGCCGTGTTCAAGGACAAGAACCTGCAATATGTCTTCCGCGCGCAGATCCATTCCGACCAGTACGGCCAGGCCTTTGGCGGCTTCCTCGCCGAGCACGCCGCGGCCAGGCTCGGCATGGAGCCGAAGGACGTCAAGGTCGCACTGATCCATGAGGACGGCCCCTATGGCGTCGGCGTCGCCGCGGCCGACGAGATGTTCGCGAAGGAGGCCGGGCTGCAAATCGTGCTCAAGGAAGGCTATTCGGCCTCCGCGCCCGATCTCTCGGTGCTGGTCACCAAGCTGAAGCGCGCCAAGGCCGACATCATCTCGCATGCCGGCTACAACCCTGACATCACGCTTTTCCTGCGCCAGGCGCGCGAGAGCGGGTTGAAGTTCAAGATGCTGTTCGGCGCCGGCGCGGGCTACAGCCAGCTCGACAAGCTGCGCGCGACGTTCGGCACCGACATCGACAATTTCTGCAACATCGATCCGGTCCCGGCGCAATTGCTCGACCCGGCCAAGCTCGCGCCGGGGGTCGGCGACCTCACCAAGACCATGGTCGCGCGCTACCTGGAGAAGACCAAGGCGACCGAAGTCCCGCCGCATTGCTCGATGGGCTTCAACCAGACCTGGGTCCTGCTCAACAACGTGCTGCCGGTCGCCAAGGAGAAGTATGGCGGTTTCGATCCGGAAGCCGTCCGCAAGGCCGCGCTCGACGTCGACATCCCCGCAGGCGGCACCATCCAAGGTTATGGCGTGAAATTCTTTCCGCCGGGTACGCCGATGTCCGGCCAGAACGAGCGCTCGACGCCAGTCGTGATGCAAAACGCCGGTGAGCGCATCACCGTGGTGTGGCCGACGAATATAAGGACGCAGGACCCGGTATTCCCGCTGCCGAAGAGCTCGATCTACGCGGCGTAGTGTTTGCGATGAGTTGAGATTGCAGCCGCGTCGGCACTTTGCTCCCTCGCCCCGCTCTTGCGGAGAGAGGGTTGGGGTGAGGGGCCTCTCTCCGCGAATGCAATGCAGGTGAGACCTGTACCCCCCTCACCCGGATTGCATCTGACGATGCAATCCGACCTCTCCCCACAAGCGGGGCGAGGTAAGGGCGGCGCCGCCGCTCCTCAACGAGTTCGTCGCTTCAGCCCCTCACAATGTCACCCGCCGTCCCTCATCCGCGGCCCAATACCCCGCGTAGTTCACCTTCGTCGTCTCGAACGCCAGCGCGAGATCGGCGAGTGGTTGCCTCCCCGTCGCGACGCATTCCATGAAGTCCTGGATCTCCTGCAGATAGCCGCGGGTCCATTCCTCCTCGAGGCAGACATATTGCCAGCCGGTCTTGCGGTCGACCTTCTCGGTGATGTAGACGCTTGCGAGTTTCTCCTCAGAAGTCTGGTAGCTCGTCAGATGGGTGTTCGGCGTGATGTTGGCGAACAGCGAGCCGCCTGAGGTGTAGGTCTCGATCAGATTGCGCACGCCGCCCATGATCATGTCGCCCGAAAACACTGTCGCCTTGGTGCCGTCGGAGAATGTGGTGGTCAGGGTGCCCCAATCCTCGACATCGACCGGATTGGCCTTGATGAAGGTGCGTTCCTCCGGCTTGAGACCAGCGGTGACGTTGCCGACGTCGCAGGTCACGCTGGCGACTTGGATGCTCTCTCCTCGCGCGCGGGCCTCGACCTGCTTGAGCCAGAGCACCGCCGAGAGCGGATGACAGCCCATCCGGATCAGCGAGCCGCCGCCGGTCATCGCCCATTGCGCGGCATGCGCGGCGTGCGAGCCTGAATGGCTCTCCTCACCCTTCATGAACAGGATTTTGTCACGGGTGGCGCGGATGATCTCCGCGGTCTTGGTCAGCGCCGGCGCGTAGATCCAGTCCTCAGCATACATGAAGAGCTTTCCGCTTCGCTCGATCGCGGCACGCGTCGTCGCCATCTCCTCCATCACGCGCTGGTACATCAGCGCCTTTGGCACCAGCTTGCCGATCGGCCGCTGGTCGCCGTCACGGCCGAAATAGCCACTGAACGGTTTTTCGCAGATCACGTGCTTGCCGGCCTGCATGGCGTCGACGATCATCGCGGCATGCAGATTGGGCGGCGTGCAGATGTCTATGACGTCGATATCTCGGTCTGCGACCAGCTCGGCGAAGCTGCGATAGGCAGTCGGAATCTGGTGCTTGCGGGCGAAGTCCACAACATGGTCGCCACGCGCCGCGACCGCCCTGACCACGACATCGACGCCATAGACACGCCGGTACGCATACATATGAAGCTCCGACACGAAGCCGCAGCCGGCCAGACCGATCCTGAGTTTCGCCATGGGATGCTCCGTGCTTCAGGCCGGCGAAGCGTAGCGCGCAGCCATCACGGCGTCGAATGCATTTCCCATCACGTCAATCGGCGGCGTCAGTGCCGTGAACAGCGCGAACGCATCTGCCGCGGCGTTGATCGCGAGATCGCGCCCGGTCAGGACGGTGGCGCCCTTCGCCTTTGCCGATGTCAGCAACGGCGTCCACAGCGGCGTATAGACGGCATCGGCGACCCACATCGCCGGATGCAGCAAGGCTTCCGGCACCGGCGTGTCACGGCTCGGCAGCATGCCGACCGGTGTTGCGTTGACCAGGCCGGCCGCACCATCGAGTGCAGCCTCGATGCTGGTGACGCAGCGAACCGTAGCGCGGTCCTGCAACTGGCCGGCGAGTTGCGCGGCCTTGACACCATCGGCGTCGAAAATCCTGATATCGCCGACGCCGAGACCCGCGAGCGCAAATGCGATCGCCTTGCCGACGCCGCCGGCACCGACCAGGGCGATGGCGCCGCTTGGCGTGGTGGCGAGCAGCGGTTCGATCGCGCGCCTGAAGCCGGTTGCATCGGTGTTGTGGCCGACCAGCCGCGTGCCATCGACGACAATGGTGTTGACCGCGCCGATCGCGCGGGCGTCCGGCGCGAGGTCGTCGAGCCAATCGACGACGGCTTCCTTGTAGGGAAAGGTGACGTTGACGCCGGCGAAACCAAGACGCCTGACGCCGTCGAGCATCGCACAAAGATCATCGCGTCCGGCGCCTGCCACTTCGATCAGCTGATAGTGACAGTGGGCGCCGAGCGCAGCGGCGGCCTGCTCGTGCATCGCGGGCGCAGCAGAATGCGCGATCGGATATCCAATCAGGCCGGTGAGGAAGCGGTCGCGCATCAATCCTCACCCCCGTGATTACACGTCGAAGAACACCGTCTCGTTGTCGCCTTGCAGGTGGATATCGAGCGTGTAGACGTTGCTTGACCCCGCCTTCTTCGCGATCAGCGTCGCGCGGCGATCGGCCGGCACCAGCGTCAGCACGGGATCGCCGGCGTTGCCGGCCTCATCGTCGAAATAGATCCGCGTGTAGAGATGCAGCAGCATGCCGCGCGCGAACACCGCGAGCACGATGTGCGGCGCCTGCGGCTTGCCGTCGGGATCGGGGACTGAGCCCGGCTTGATGCTGTCGAAGGCGTAGCCGCCGCCCGCGTCGGTGCCGCAGCGGCCGAAGCCCTTGAATGAGGAGTTCGGCAGCGCGCGCGCGTCCTGCGGATCGGAGAAGCGGCCTTGGCTATCTGCCTGCCAGATCTCCAGCATGGCGTCAGGCACCACCGCGCCGTCGCCGTCATAGACCTTGCCCTCGACGCGGATGCGCTCGCCCGAAGTGTCAGGCGTGAGCAAATTGTTGGTGAAGGCGTCGTTCCATTCATACGCGCCGTTCGGCGTCAGGCCGTATTTGAAATAGGGGCCGACGGTTTGCGAGGGCGTGACGCCATCAGGACGCTGATTCGACACTTACTTGGTCTCCATCGGCGTAGCGTCGCGGCCGCGCAGCACGATATCGAAGCGGTAGCACAACGCCCATTCCGGCTTGGTGTTGTCGAGATCGAATGACGAGACCATCCGCTCACGCGCCTTCTCGTCGGTCACCGAGTTGAAGATCGGGTCGAACGGAAACAGCGGATCGCCGGGGAAATACATCTGGGTCACGAGACGCGAGATGAACGAATGCCCGAACACCGAGAAATGGATATGCGCCGGCCGCCAGGCGTTGTGGTGATTGCCCCAGGGATAGGCTCCGGGCTTGATGGTGATGAACTTGTAGTAGCCCGCGGCATCCGACTGGGTGCGGCCTGCGCCGGTGAAATTCGGATCGAGCGGCGCCGGATGCTGGTCGACGACATGGATGTAACGGCCACAGGCATTGGCCTGCCACAGCTCGACCAACACGTTCGGCACGCCGCGGCCGTCCTCGTCAAGCACATGACCATGCACGATGATGCGTTCGCCGAGCGGCTCGCTCTTGTGCTGGATGGTGAGGTCGTTGTCGTGCTCGCGCACGGTCTCATGGCCATACACCGGACCGGTGAGCTCGGAGAGCGTGTGCCGCATCGGGATCAGCGGCTTTTGTGGCGAGCGCTTCACGGTGGAGCGATAGGCCGGCGACAGCCGCGCCGGATGCGCCGCGAGCGACTGCAGCGGATACTGTAAGGTCATGGCTGATACCTCCGCGGTCCAGATGCCGGTGAGCCCTGCCGCCGATCATTATAGAACATAACCAATTCTTGGAAGGGCTGTTTTCAGCCCCTCCAAACCACTGGTTCAGCTCAACTTTTCAATCGCGAGCGCGACACCCTGGCCGACCCCGACGCACATAGTTGCCAAGGCAAGCTTCCCGCCCCGCTTCTCCATGCCGTGCACGGCGGTCAGCGCCAGCCGTGCGCCGCTCATGCCGAGCGGATGGCCGAGCGCGATCGCGCCGCCATGCGGATTGACGAAATCGGCATCCTCCTTGACGCCGAGCTGGCGCAAGACGGCGATGCCCTGCGAGGCGAAGGCTTCGTTGAGCTCGATCAGATCGAAGTCCGACACCTTGATGCCGAGCCGCTCGACCAGTTTGCGGACTGCCGGCACCGGGCCGATGCCCATGATGCGCGGCGGCACGCCGCCTGAGGCAAGCCCGAGGATTCGCGCACGCGGCGTCAGGCCGTGCTTCTTCACCGCCGCCTCCGACGCCAGGATCATCGCGGCGGCGCCGTCATTGACGCCGGATGCGTTGCCCGCGGTCACGGTGCCCGGATTGCGCACGATCGGCTTCAGCTTCGCGAGACCTTCGAGCGTGGTCTCGGGACGCGGATGCTCATCCTTGTCGACGGTGATGGGGCCGGCCTTGCCGCCGGGCACCTGGACCGGGGTGATCTCCTCGGCGAAATAGCCTGATGCGATCGCGGCACCCGCGCGCTGCTGCGAGCGGATCGCGAAGGCATCCTGATCGGCGCGCGAGATCTGGAACTCCTCGGCGACGTTCTCGCCGGTCTCCGGCATCGCGTCGACGCCGTACTGTGCCTTCATCAACGGATTGATGAAGCGCCAGCCGATCGTGGTGTCGTAGATGTCGGCCGAGCGCGAGAACGCTTCCGGCGCCTTGCCCATCACGAAGGGCGCCCGCGTCATCGATTCGACACCGCCGGCGATCGCGAAATCGATCTCGCCGGCGCGGATGGCGCGGCCCGCGGCGCCGACCGCGTCCAAGCCCGACGCGCAGAGGCGGTTCAGGGTCTGGCCGGGAACCGAATCGGGAAGGCCGGCCAGCAGCAGCGCCATGCGCGCGACGTTGCGATTGTCCTCGCCGGCCTGGTTGGCGCAGCCGAAGAACACCTCGTCGACCTGGGTCCAGTCGAGCGTCGGGTGCTTGGCCATCAGCGCCTTGATCGGGGCCGCGGCGAGGTCGTCGGCGCGCACCTTGGCAAGCGAGCCGCCGAAACGGCCGATCGGGGTCCGGACGGCATCGCAAATATAGACATCACGCATTGAATCTCTCCCTGAATGCCGTGGTTTAGGCGCTGGATCGCTGGAACTTGGGCCGAGTTTTAGGAGCGTGCCCGCGGCAGGTCAATTGACCGGAACGCGCGTCAAGCGCGCATTGCCGTGATGTCCTGTCATATTTTGCGGCCGTGGAGAGGGTGGAAAACCCTGCTCTCTCGGATAGGACCGGCCGACGAAATTCTGTAGTTTCCGTCCCCTCATGACCATTCAACAGCCCATCCCCGTTCCGCCCGAGGCCGCAACCGCCGCTGACGCGCCGTCGCGCGTCACGCCGATGATGGAACAGTATCTGGAGATCAAGGCGGCCCATCCTGGCCTGCTGCTGTTCTACCGGATGGGCGATTTCTACGAGCTGTTCTTCGAGGACGCCGAGATCGCCTCGAAGACGCTCGGCATCGTGCTGACCAAGCGCGGCAAGCATCAGGGCATGGACATCCCGATGTGCGGCGTGCCGGTCGAGCGCTCCGA
This sequence comes from Bradyrhizobium sp. LTSPM299, assembly GCF_000938235.1. NCBI lineage: Bacteria > Pseudomonadati > Pseudomonadota > Alphaproteobacteria > Hyphomicrobiales > Nitrobacteraceae > Bradyrhizobium > Bradyrhizobium sp. LTSPM299. The sequence goes on along the minus strand of NZ_JYMU01000009.1, from coordinate 15,453 downwards.
GGATTATTTGCATCGCCTGATCGGCGCCGGCCACCGCGTCGCGGTGTGCGAGCAGACCGAGAATCCGGCGGCCGCCCGCGCCCGTGGCAACAAGAGCGTGGTGAGCCGGGGCGTGGTGCGGCTGGTGACGCCGGGCACGCTGACCGAAGACACGCTGCTCGATGCCCGCACCAACAACTACCTGATCGCGATTGCCCGCGCACGCGGTTCGTCCGGCGCCGACCGGCTCGGACTCGCCTGGATCGACATCTCGACCTCCGAATTCATGGTGACGGAGTGCGCGACCGCGGAACTCGCGGCGACGCTGGCGCGCATCAATCCGAACGAGGTCATCGTCACTGACGCGCTCTATGGCGACACCGAGCTTGCGCCGACCTTACGCGAACTGCCGGCGGTGACGCCGCTGACCCGCGACGTCTTCGATGGCGCCACCGCCGAGCGCCGGCTGTGCGACTATTTCGCGGTCGCGACCATGGACGGCCTGTCCGCGATGTCGCGGCTGGAGGCGACCGCCGCAGCCGCCGCGGTCACCTATATCGACCGCACCCAAGTCGGCAAACGCCCGCCGCTGTCGCCGCCGACGCGCGAGGCCGCCGGCACCACGATGGCGATCGATCCGGCCACGCGCGCCAATCTCGAACTGACACGGACGCTGGCCGGCGAGCGCCGCGGCTCGCTGCTCGATGCGATCGATTGCACCGTCACTGCTGCGGGCTCGCGGCTGCTGGCACAGCGGCTTGCCGCGCCGCTCACCGATAGTACCGCGATCGCGCGGCGGCTCGATGCGATCGCGGCCTTCGTTGCAGACAGCGCCGTGCGCGAGGATATCAGGACAGTCTTGAAGGCGGCGCCCGACATGTCGCGCGCGCTGGCGCGGCTCTCGGTCGGCCGCGGCGGTCCGCGCGATCTTGCAGGTCTGCGCGACGGCATCCTCGCCGCCGACCAGGCGCTGGAGCTGCTGGCGCAACTTGACAATCCGCCGGCCGAGGTCGCCGCCGTGATGGCGGCGCTGCGTACGCCCTCGCGCGATCTTGCACAAGAATTTTCCCGCGCGCTGTCAGAGCAACTGCCGCTGATCAAGCGCGACGGCGGCTTTGTCCGCGAGGGCTATGAGGCCGCGCTCGATGAGAGCCGCAATCTGCGCGACGCCTCGCGTCTTGTGGTGGCCGCGATGCAGGCGCGCTATGCCGAGGACACCGGCATCAAGACGCTGAAGATCCGGCATAACAATGTGCTGGGTTATTTTGTCGAGGTCACCGCGCAGCACGGCGACAAGCTGATGGCGGCGCCGTTGAACGCGACCTTCATCCATCGCCAGACGCTGGCAGGCCAGGTTCGCTTCACCACGTCGGAGCTCGGCGAGATCGAGGCCAAGATTGCCAACGCCGGCGAGCGTTCGCTCAACCTCGAGCTCGAGATCTTCGAACGCTTAAGCGCTATGGCGCTGACCGCCAGCGACGATTTGCGCAACGCCGCGCATGCGTTCGCGATGCTCGACGTCGCGACCGCGCTGGCGAAGCTCGCGATCGACGACAATTACGTCCGGCCGGAGGTCGACGGCTCGCTCGGCTTTGCGGTCGAAGGCGGCCGCCATCCGGTGGTCGAGCAGGCGCTGAAGCGCGACGGCCAGCCGTTCATCGCCAATGCCTGCGATCTCTCGCCGGCACCAACACAGAAATCGGGCCAGCTTTGGCTGATCACCGGTCCGAACATGGCCGGTAAATCGACCTTCCTGCGCCAGAACGCGCTGATCGCGCTGTTGGCGCAGATCGGCTCTTACGTGCCGGCCTCGCGGGCGCGGCTTGGCATCGTCGACCGGCTGTTCTCGCGCGTCGGTGCGGCTGACGATCTGGCGCGCGGGCGCTCGACCTTCATGGTCGAGATGGTCGAGACCGCTGTGATCCTCAACCAGGCGAGCGAACGGTCGCTGGTGATCCTCGACGAGATCGGCCGTGGCACGGCGACCTTCGACGGCCTGTCGATCGCCTGGGCCGCGATCGAGCATCTGCACGAGAGCAACCGCTGCCGCACGCTGTTTGCGACGCATTATCACGAACTGACCGCACTCTCGGCCAGGCTGCCGCGGATGTTCAACGCCACGGTGCGGGTGAAGGAATGGCAGGGCGACGTCGTGTTCCTGCACGAGGTGCTGCCCGGCTCGGCCGACCGCTCCTACGGCATCCAGGTCGCCAAGCTCGCAGGCCTGCCGCCCGCCGTGATCGCGCGCGCCAAATCGGTGCTGGCGAAACTCGAAGCCCAGGACCGCGGCCAGACCGCCCGCGCGCTGGCGGATGACCTGCCGCTGTTCGCGGTGCCATCGCGTGCTGCCGCGGAAGATGTGCCGCCGAGCGAGGCGGAATTGCTGATGGCCGCATTGAAGGCGCTGCATCCCGACGAGATGTCGCCGCGCGAGGCGCTGGATGCGTTGTATGCGCTGAAGGCGAAGCTGCCGAAGGGGTAGACGGTGCCGTAGGGTGGGCGAAGCGAAGCGTGCCCACCATTCCTTGCTGTGCTCTCGATGGTGGGCACGGCGCTGCGCACCTTTGCCCACCCTACGCTTTCTGCGCCAGCCGCTTCCGTCGTCCATTCCACCACAGCGTCAAATTCCACACGATGCAGGTGGCGAGCGCGATGCTCAGCCCGATCGCCGAGCCGAATTGCAGCACGGCGACATGCAGCACGGCGACACCTAATCCGAAGCCCAGCAGGCCCCAGGCGCTGTTGGCGAGCACGGCGGCGGTCGCCTGCCCCCCGATGCGCGGATGCAGGATCAGCATCATCGAGGAGAACACGATCGGAAACAGCGCCATCACGCCGGTGACGCGCGGACCGACCCAGCCTGACGTCGTGACCACGGTCGCAACCAGGGTCGCGACCAGCGCGGCGCGGAGCGGGATGTCGTACCAACGCCGCGTGATCAGCGGCATCCTCGCAACATGCCGGTAGGGTTTCAGCAGCGGAACGCAGATCGCAAAGATGATGACGTTGACGATCAGGCCGGCGGCCAGCGTCCATTCGAACTGGCGCATGATGGTGGCGAGCACCAGCCACACCGCGATCGCCGTGCCGGCGCTGATCCACATGCTGAAGCGCTGCGCCAGCACGGCATAAACGAGGCCCATCAGAATCGTCGCCGCGTTGACCGGCAGGCTCGCCAGCGCGCCCGCGGCGATGAAGGCGGCGTCATGGTCGAGCGCGAGGAAGGTGTAGGACGGCCCCGCCGAGATCGGCAGCGTCGCGACCAGCGCGCCGATTACCGGCCCCGAGCGCTCCGTGATGATGGAGGCGCTGACCACGAACGCGGCCGTGATGGCCATCCGCAGGACGAGCGTGAGGAGGAAGTGGAGTTCGGGGGGCATGTCTTGAGTCGTCCCGGCGAAGGCCGGGACCCATAACCACGACTATTCGCTGGGTGCGAAAGCCGTTGAACAGCGGAGTTTCAACGATGGGACACGGCGTATGGGTCCCGGCTTTCGCCGGGACGACGCTACACCCGCTTCATCGACACCGACACCTTCGGGCCGTTCTTGATGGTCTGGTAGACCACGCAATAGCGCTCGGTGAGTTTCAGCAGCAGATCGAGCTTGTCCTGCGGTGCGTCGGTGCCGACCTCGAAGCGGAGGCGGATTTCACGGAAGCCGACCGGGGCTTCCTTGTCGACGCCGAGCGTGCCGCGGAAATCGAGATCGCCCTCGGCGAACACGTTACCAACCTTGAGGGGGACCTCGACGGCGGTTGCGACTGATTTCAGCGTGACGCCGGCGCAGGCGACCAGCGCCTCCAGCAGCATGTCGCCGGAGCAGAGCTCGAGCCCGGAACCGCCGGTGGCGGGATGGAGGCCGGCGACCGCAAGCGCGCGGCCGGTCTCGACCTTGCAGGACAGGCTGTCGTTGTCGATCGTGCCCTTGGCTTTCAGCGTGATCACGGCGGCCGAGGGATCGGCCTTGTAGCGTTCCTTGATCGGGGCCTGCATTGCGCGGAGTTCGGCGGAGTCCATGGTTCTGCTCCCGGCTGTTCTTGTTATCCGCCGATGTAAGGCCTTATGGAGCCGATGTCACCACCACATCGCCTCGCCGGCGCTGGATTTGTCCGTGACGTCGCGCACGGAACGGTCCAGCGAGCGGTCGAGCGCGGTCAGCACGCGGCGCTTGAAGGTGTCGAACAGCTCGGAATTACGGTCGCGCGGCCGCGCCAGATTGATGGTGATCGCCTCGAACAGCCGGCCCGGCCGCGGCCGCATCACCAACACGCGATCGGCCAGCACCACGGCCTCGTCGACGTCATGGGTGACCAGGATCAGGGTCGGCCGGGTGTCGGCCCAGAGATCGAGCAGATGGTCCTGCAGGTCGCGCCGCGTGAAGGCGTCGAGCGCGGAGAACGGCTCGTCGAGCAGCAGCACCTCGGGCTGCGGCACCAGCGCGCGCGCAATCGCGACCCGCTGTGCCTGCCCGCCGGAGAGTTCCCGCGGCCAGGCATCGGCCTTGTCAGTGAGGCCGACGCGAGTCAGCGCCGCCGCGACCCTCGCGCGTCTGACATCGGCGGGAAGGTCGGCGAGGCCGAAGCCGATATTGTCGGCGACGCTGAGCCAGGGCAACAGCCGCGGCTCCTGGAAGATGATGCCGATCTTGGCATGCGGCGATGATATCACGGCACTGTCGAGCGTCACGGCGCCCATGGTGGCGGGATCGAGCCCTGCGATGGCGCGCAGCAGCGTCGACTTGCCGCAACCGGAGCCGCCGATGATGGCAAGGATCTCGCCAGGCCTGATCTCGGCCGAAAAGCGCTCCAGCGCATGGACACCGTTGGGATAGGTCTTGCCGACATCTTTCAGCGCGAGCATCAGGCCCCTCCCCGCGCGCCGAACGCATCCTGCCAGCGCAACAGCGGCGCGCCCGCGATCTCGATCAGCCAGTCGGTGGTCTTGCCGAGGATCGCGAAGATCACGATCGCGGCGAGGATCTGCGCCGGCTTGCCGAGCTGCTGGCCGTCGATCAGGAGATAGCCGAGCCCTTCGGACGCCCCCATGAACTCGGCCGCGACCACGAACATCCAGCCGAGACCGAGGCCAACCCGCAGCGCCACCACATAGGCCGGCAGCACCGCGGGCAACAGGATACGGCGGATCATCGCGGGGCCAGAGAGGCGGAAGATACGGCCGACCTCGACGATCTTGCGATCGACCGAGGCGATCGCGCCCATCACGCCGAGATAGACCGGGAAGAACACGCCGACCGCGATCAGCGCGATCTTGGAGGTCTCGAAGATGCCGAGCCACAGGATGAACAACGGCACCCAGGCGATCGAAGGGATCGCACGCAGCGCCTGCACCGTCGGATCGAGCAGCCGGCGCGCCAGGCCCCAATAGCCGGATATCGCGCCCAGCATAGTGCCGGCGACGACGCCGAGCGCGAAGCCCGCGCCGACCCGCCACAACGTCGCAAGGATATGACGCGACAGCTCGCCGGTTCGCGCAAGCTCGACGATGGTGGCGAACACTTTCGACGGCGGCGGCACCAGGCGGCCGTTGGACCAGCCAAGCTGGACGACAAGCTCCCAACCGAGTGCGACCGCGACCGGCAGCAACAGCCCGAGCGCCGGCCGCGCAATACGCGACCACCGCGCCGACGCCGCACGCGGCGCGGCCGTCTGTTCCAGCGCGGGCAGGTCAACGGTCATGGCCATAGCAAAACGACTCTTCGGGCGGGATTGCAAGGCGGTGTTAAAACAGGAATCCGCGGCGCTCTCTTCCCCTCTCCCACAAGGGGAGAGGGTGAAAGCCAGGTCAGTTCGTTGGCAGCGGCACCTGATCGTCGATCAGGGTATCGAGCACAGCCTTCACGTCGACCTTGGCATCGACCACGCCGGCCTGCTGCAGCGCGAGGCCCGCGGCGAGGATCGATTCCCGCTGGGGGCTGCCGATGCGGCTGTGGGTCAGCTCGGTGCGCTCCTTGAGCTGCTTGTCGACGACGGCGTCCGGCAGCTTGGTCACCGCGACGAAGGTCTTCTTCAGCTCGTCATAGTTCGCCAACGAATATTTGCGCGCCTCTTCGTAAGTGGCGAGCACGCGGCGGACGATATCGGGGTGATCCTTCAAAAACTCCTCGCGCACATTGAGGATGCCCCAGGTGTTGGCGTCGGCCTTGCGATAGAACAGTTTTGCGCCGTCCTCGACTTCCGCTTGCGCCATCATCGGGTCGAGACCGGCCCAGGCATCGACGTCGCCTCGGATCAGCGCGGTCTTGCCGTCGGCGTGCTGCAATAGCACCGGCGTGATGTCCTTCTCGCTCAAGCCGGCGCCGAGCAGCGCGCGGACCAGGAAGATGTGCGGGTCCGTGCCGCGGGTGACGGCGACGCGCTTGCCCTTGAGGTCGGCGACCGAGGCGATCTTGGAATCCTTCGCCGTCACCAGCGCGGTCCATTCGGGGCGCGAATAGACATAGATCGATTTGATCGGGTTGCCGTTGATCTTCGCCACCAAAGCGGCCGAGCCCGCGGTCGAACCGAAATCGATCGAGCCGGCGTTGAGGAATTCGAGCGCCTTGTTGGAACCGGCCGACTGCACCCAGACGATGCTGATGCCGTCCTTGGCGAACTCTTTCTCCAGCAGGCCCTTCTGCTTCAGCACCAGCGACACCGGATTATAGGTCGCCCAGTCGATCCGGATCTCCTTCAGCGCATCGGCGGCGAAGGCCGCACCGGGAAACAACGCCGAGACCGCGAGCAGCGCGACCAACGCGCGCCGGGAAAAGTTCTGCATTCGTCGATCTCCTTGAGGTGCTTAAGAAACAATCTTTTATTTCAATGAGTTAGGCTTGCGGTCAACCGGAAAATGCATACCCTTTGCGAGGCGGCGCTAGAACACTCTTGCTCGAAGCGGCGCTGAAACAGGATGGGCCTGCTGTCGTTATACTTTGGTCAGTGACAGCAAAGGCTCTGTCCGTTATCGGATTGAAAGATGGACAGTGTCGTAGCCGAGAGCCGCCCTCACGCGGATGATCGTTTCGAGACCGCGCGGATCACCGCTGCGATCAATGCCCTCGCCGAGAAGCATTCCGGCCGCGAGGACCAGTTCCGTGCCGCGATGGCACAGCTGCTCAAGGCCGAGATGATCGCGGCGCGCGCCCAGGCGCAGGCGCTGCTGCTGAAGGACCGTCACGGCCGCCGCTGCGCCGAACGGCTCTGCTTCGTGCAGGACGAGATCATCCGCATCCTCTACGCGGCGGCCACCAGGCATCTCTACCACTCGCCGATCCCCTCGGGCGCCGAGCGCATGGCCGTGGTCGCGACCGGCGGCTACGGCCGTGGCCTGATGGCGCCGGAGTCCGACATCGATCTGCTGTTCATCCTGCCCTACAAGCAGACGGCCTGGGGCGAGCAGGTCGCCGAAGCAATCCTCTACTGCCTCTGGGACATGGGGCTGAAGGTCGGCCACGCCACCCGTTCGGTCGACGAATCGATCCGGCAGGCGCGCGGCGACATGACCATCCGCACCGCGATCCTGGAAACGAGATTCCTGACCGGCGACCAGCCGCTCTATGACGAACTGGTCGGGCGTTTCGACAAGGAGGTCGTGCAGGGCACCGCGTCCGAATTCGTCACCGCCAAGCTCGCCGAGCGCGAAGAACGACATCGTCGCGCCGGCCAGTCGCGCTACCTGGTCGAGCCGAACGTCAAGGACGGCAAGGGCGGCCTGCGCGACCTGCATACGCTGTTCTGGATCGCCAAATACGTCTACCGCGTAAGCGAGACCGACGAGCTGCTGGAGCGCGGCGTGTTCGACGCCCAGGAGTATCGCATCTTCCGCCGCTGCGCCGATTTCCTCTGGTCGGTCCGCTGCAATCTGCACTTCTTCGCGGGACGCGCCGAGGAGCGGCTGTCGTTCGACATGCAGCGCGAGATCGCGATCCGCCTCGGCTACACCTCGCATCCCGGCATGCAGGACGTCGAGCGTTTCATGAAGCACTACTTCTTGATTGCCAAGGACGTCGGCGATCTCACCGCGATCCTGTGTGCGAGGCTGGAGGAAGAGCAGAAGAAACCGGCGCCGGTGCTGAGCCGCATGGTGGCGCGCTTCCGCCCCGGCGGCACCAAGCGGCGGCGCGTGCCCGAGAGCGACGATTTCATCGTCGACAACAACCGCATCAACCTCGCCGCGCCCGACGTCTTCAAGCAGGATCCGGTCAACCTGATCAGGATCTTCCGCCTCGCGCAGAAGAACAACCTCGCCTTCCATCCCGACGCAATGCGCACGGTGACGCGCTCGCTGAAGCTGATCAACACCCAGCTCCGCGACGACGCGGATGCCAACCGCCTGTTCATGGAAATCCTGACCTCCGACAACGCGGAGATCGTGCTGCGGCGGATGAACGAGACCGGTGTGCTCGGCCATTTCATCCGCGCCTTCGGCAAGATCGTGTCGATGATGCAGTTCAACATGTACCACCACTACACGGTGGACGAGCATCTGATCCGCTGCATCGGCTTCCTGCAGGAGATCGAGCGCGGCAACAGCGACGAGTTCGTGGTCGCGAGCGACTTGTTCCGCAAAATTCGCCCCGAGCACCGCCCGGTGATCTATATCGCGACGCTGTTGCACGACATCGCCAAGGGCCGCCCCGAGGATCACTCGATCGCGGGTGCCAAGGTGGCGCGGCGGCTGTGTCCGCGGCTCGGCTTCTCCGCCGCCGACACCGAACTGGTGGCCTGGCTGATCGAGGAGCACCTCGTCATGTCCACGGTGGCGCAGTCGCGCGACCTGTCGGACCGCAAGACGATCGAGAATTTCGCTGCCGTGGTGCAGTCGGTCGAGCAGATGAAGCTGCTGACCATCCTGACAACCGCCGATATCCGCGGCGTCGGCCCCGGCGTCTGGAACGGCTGGAAGGCGCAGCTCTTGCGTACGCTGTATTACGAGACCGAGCCGGTGCTGACCGGCGGCTTCTCCGAGGTGAACCGCGCCCAGCGCATTGCGGTGGCGCAGTCCGAATTCCGCGCCGCCTTTACCGAATGGCCGGAAGTCGAGCTCAACGCCTATATCGGCCGGCATTATCCGGCCTATTGGCTCAAGGTCGAGCTGCCGCGCAAGATCCGCCAGGCGCGCTTCATCCGCGCCAGCGAGCAGGCCGCGCACAAGCTCGCGATCAATGTCGGCTTCGACGAGATGCGCGGCGTCACCGAGCTTACGATTCTCGCGACCGACCATCCCTGGCTGCTGTCGATCATCGCGGGCGCCTGCGCGTCGGCCGGCGCCAACATCGTCGATGCGCAGATCTACACCACGACCGACGGCCGCGCGCTCGACACTATTTCCATCTCGCGCGAATACGACCGCGACGAGGACGAAGGCCGCCGCGCCACCCGGATCGGCGAGATGATCGAGGACGTGCTGGAAGGCAAGCTGCGGCTGCCGGATGCGGTGGCGAAGCGCACCGTGCGCAGCAGCAAGACGCGACCGTTCGTGGTCGAGCCCGAGGTCATCATCAACAACCAGTGGTCCGACCGCTACACCGTGATCGAGGTCTCCGGCCTCGACCGGCCGGGTCTCTTGTACCAGCTCACCACCGCTATCTCGAAGCTGAACCTCAACATCGCCTCAGCGCATGTCGCGACCTTCGGCGAACGCGCCCGCGACGTGTTCTACGTTACCGACCTGCTCGGCGCCCAGATCAACGCCCCAACCCGCCAGGCCGCGATCAAGAGCGCGCTGCTGCATCTGTTGTTGAGCGAGGATCAGGCGGCGAAACCGGCGGCGTGAGAGGTCACCTCGCCCCGCGTGCGGGGAGAGGTTGGATCGCATGAAATGCGATCCGGGTGAGGGGGAGCCTCCGCGAGTACGTCTGTCGCCATTTATGCGGGTCAACCCCTCACCCCACCCTCTCCCCGCAAGAGCGGGGCGAGGGAGAACACCTCAGACCTCCACCCCCTCGTGCCGCAGCAGCCAGCGCTTCCTTTCCAGCCCGCCGCCATACTTCACCAGCGAGCCGTTGGCGCCGATCAGGCGGTGGCAGGGCAGGACGACGCTGATCGGGTTGGAGCCGTTGGCGTGGCCGACCGCGCGCATCGCGTTCGGTGCCTTCAATCTCGCCGCCAGCGCGCCATAGCTCATGGTGGTGCCGCAAGGAATCTTCGGCAGCGCGTGCCAGACCTTCTGCTGGAACGGCGTGCCGGCGACGCGCCATCTGATCTCGGTGAGCCGATCGAGGTCACCCTTGAAGTAACCGCTGAGCGCGCGCGACAGATCGCGCGGCGCGCGGTCGTCCCGCAGCGTCACTGCGCCGTATTGCAGCCGCAGCAGATCGAGCATTCGTCCTTCGTAATCGTCCCAGTCGAGCGCGCGCAACGCACCGTCGTCATCGGTCACCAAGAGCGCCACGCCGATCGGCGTCGTCAGGCGATCGAGGTTAAAGGTTTGGGGCGTCTTGGTTCTCTTGGGCGTCTTGCGGTCGGCCATCGTCGTCTCACGGAAATCGGCATCGGTGGATCGCACTTTTCACCACGGCTGTGCTAGCGTCCACCCGAATTCCGGTTGGGGGACCGCATCATGCTCTTGCTCGCCAATGTCCTTGTCGCGGTGGTGGCCGCGCTGCACATCTATTTCCTGGTGCTGGAGATGTTTCTCTGGACCAAGCCGCTCGGGCTGAAGACCTTTCGCAACTCGATCGAGAAGGCCACCGAGTCAGCGGTGCTCGCCGCCAACCAGGGGCTCTATAACGGCTTCCTGGCCGCCGGGTTGATCTGGGGCCTGATCCACGGCAATCCGGCCTTTGCGTTCCAGATCAAGACATTCTTCCTGCTCTGCGTCATCATTGCCGGCGTCTACGGCGCTGCGACCGTGAGCAAGCGCATCCTGTATGTGCAGGCCGCGCCCGCGGCGCTGGCGCTGATCCTGCTCTGGCTGGCTTGAGAGGCGCATAGCGCGACATTGCGCGCGGCCGGCATTGCCTTGCAATGCCCCCATCGTTCCTCCATCATCTTCGCAACGGTGACATCCGCCGGCCGACGGCTCGCGGACAAGATCATCAGCAACATGGGAGGTCACGACATGAGAAGCGTGCAATTGCTTGCTGCGTCTGCGCTTGCGATCGCGTTGTCAGCATCGTCCGCCAGTGCGCAAAAGAAATACGACATCGGCGCCACCGACACCGAGATCAAGATCGGCCAGACCGTGCCGTTCTCCGGCCCTGCGTCGGCCTATGCCGGCATCGGCAAGACCCAGGCCGCCTACCTCAAGATGATCAACGATCAGGGCGGCATCAACGGCCGCAAGCTGAACCTGATCCAGTATGACGACGCCTATTCGCCGCCGAAGGCGGTCGAGCAGGTGCGCAAGCTGGTCGAAAGCGATGAGGTGCTGTTCACCTTCCAGATCATCGGCACGCCATCGAACGCCGCCGTGCAGAAATATCTCAATACCAAGAAGGTACCGCAGCTGCTCGCCTCGACCGGGGCGTCGCGCTTCTCCGATCCGGTGGCAGCGCCCTGGACCATCTCGTACAATCCGAACTACCAGTCCGAGGGACGCATCTACGCCAAATACATCCTGGCCAATTACCCCAACGCCAAGATCGGCATCTTCTACCAGAACGACGATCTCGGCCGCGATTACATCGCAGGTCTCAAGGGCGGGCTCGGCGACAAGGCCGCGAGCATGATCGTGGCCGAGGTGTCCTATGAGTTGACCGACCCGACGGTCGATTCCCAGATCGTCAAGCTGAGATCCGCCGGCGTCGATCTGCTCTATGATGCGTCGACGCCGAAATTCGCGGCACAGGCGATCCGCAAGGTCGCCGACCTCGGCTGGAACCCGGTGCACATCCTCGACATCAATGCGAGCCCGGTATCGGCGACACTGAAGCCGGCCGGTCTCGACATCTCCAAGGGCATCATCTCGACCAACTACGGCAAGGACCCGGCCGATCCGCAGTGGAAGGACGATGCCGGCCTGAAGGCCTATTTCACTTTCATGGACAAATATTACCCCGAGGGTGACAAGCTCAACACCGTCAACACCTATGGCTATTCGACCGCAGAGTTGCTGATCCAGGTACTCAAGCAGTGCGGCGACGACCTCACCCGCGAGAACCTGATGAGGCAGGTCACCAGCCTGAAGAAGTTCGTGCCGAGCCTCGCACTGCCCGGCATGTCGATCACGACAGGACCGAACGACTATCGCATCAACAAGCAGATGCAGATGATGAAATTCAACGGCGAGCGCTGGGAGCTGTTCGGCCCGATCATCGAGGACACCGGACCGGCGGGTTAGCAGCCTCTCCGCGACAAGACTGCGCTCCCTCGCCCCGTTCTTACGGGGAGAGGGTTGGGGTGAGGGGCTGTTACCGCGCAGACGGTGACAGATGAATTCGCGGAGACTCCCTCTCACCCGGAGCGCATCTGACGATGCGTCCCGACCTCTCCCCGCAAGCGGGGCGAGGTAAGGCAAAGCCAGCGTATCCTCCGCTGCGCCGGTTTCCTTTTTGCATCGCCCCCTACTTTCGTTGACTGAAATCGCTCACCTTTTCGGCATCGCTCGTCTTGCGTCGCAGCAAGGGTTCCTCCAGTATCCGGCGCAAGCGATGGCGATCTGCGGGAATTTGGACCCGCGGACGAGATCATCGGCCAAACATCAATCACGTGAGGAACGCAGCATTATGAGGAATGGGATTTTCCACCTGGTCACGGCAACGGCGCTCGCAATCGCGCTGTCGACAACGGCGGCCTCCGCGCAAAAGAAGTACGATTCCGGCGCCAGCGACACCGAGATCAAGATCGGCCAGACCGTCCCTTTCAGTGGACCGGCCTCCGCCTATGCCAGCATCGGCAAGACCCAGGCGGCCTATTTCAAGATGATCAACGACGCGGGCGGCGTGAACGGCCGCAAGGTCAATTTGATCCAGTATGACGACGCCTATTCGCCGCCGAAAGCCGTCGAGCAGGTCCGCAAGCTCGTCGAAAGCGATGAGGTGCTGCTGACGTTCCAGATCGTCGGCACGCCGTCGAACGCCGCCGTGCAGAAATATCTCAACGGCAAGAAGGTGCCGCAGCTGTTCGCCGCGACCGGCGCCTCGAAGTTCACCGATCCGAAGAACTTCCCCTGGACGATGGGCTTCAACCCCAATTACTTCACCGAAGGGCGTATCTACGGCCAGTATATCGTGAAGGAATATCCGAACGCCAAGGTCGGCGTGCTCTATCAGAATGACGACCTCGGCAAGGACTATTTGAACGGCTTCAAGGCCGGGCTCGGCGACAAGGCCGCGACCACGGTGGTGTCGGAAGCGTCCTACGAGGTCTCCGATCCGACCATCGATTCGCAGATCCTCAAGATCAAGGATTCCGGCGCGGACCTGTTCTTCTCGGCCACGACGCCGAAGCAGGCGGCGCAGGCGATCAAGAAGATTGCCGAGATCGGCTGGCATCCGGTCCAGATCGTCGACATCAACGCCACCTCGGTCGGCGCGGTGATGAAGCCGGCGGGGCTTGACGCCGCCAAGGGCGTGATCAGCGTCAACTACGGCAAGGACCCGCTCGATCCGACCTGGAAGGACGATGCCGGCCTGAAGCGCTATTTCGACTTCATGGCGAAGTACTATCCCGATGGCGACAAGGACTCGAACTTCAACACCTATGGCTACGCCACCGCGCAGATGCTGGTGACCGTGCTGAAGGCATGCGGCGACGATCTGACCCGCGAGAACGTGATGAGGCAGGCTTCATCGATGAAGGATGTCACGACCGACATCGCGCTGCCGGGCATCAAGGCCAACACCTCGGCGACCGACTATCGCGTCAACAAGCAGCTGCAGATGATGAAGTTCAACGGCGAGCGCTGGGAGCTGTTCGGCCCGATCCTCGAGGACGCAGGTCCGGCGGGCTAGTGGGATTGCAGATTTGACAGACGATCGGCGGCCTGAGGGCCGCCGATTTGTTTTTGGTTGTTCGCAAACGTTGAACGCAGTCCGTAGATTCCATGGGGCGGTGAGCGTGGCCTTTCCGATAGGTTTGGGTTTCCACACTCGAACCATCGGAGAGTCAGATGCAAGCATCGACCATAGACACGCCCACCGCGGAGTATAATGGCACAATTTTCGTTGCGATCGAGCTGAGTCAGAAGACGTGGCTTGTGACGCTGCACAGCCCGGACCGGGAGCGGATTTCGCGCCACAAGCTTGAGGGGGGCGATCACGCCGAACTGCTGGCGTTGATCGAACGGACCCGCGCCCGGGCGGCGGAGAAGCTCGGATCGGTACCGCGGGTAGTGAGCTGCTATGAGGCGGGCTATGACGGCTTCTGGCTGCATCGGCTATTGGAAGCAGCCGGGATCACGAACTTTGTGTTCGACCCTGCGAGCATTGCGGTGGAACAGCGGGCGCGGCGGGCGAAGACGGATCGGATCGACGGCGAGCTTCTGCTGCGCACCCTGATGGCCTATTTGCGGGGTGAGCCGCGGGTGGTTCGGATCGTTCGCGTGCCGAGCGTGGAAGCCGAGGACGCCCGGCGCGCCAGCCGCGAACGCGACCGGCTGGTCACCGAGCAGACGGCCCATACCAACCGGGTCAAGGCGCTGCTGCGCCTGTTGGGACTGGCGGTTGGCAACCCGCGGCGCCGAGACTGGCTCGCCTGGCTCGCGCGACAGCGCGACTGGCAGGGCCAGCCGCTACCGGCACATCTTCTGGCCGAGGCCAAGCGCGAGCATGTGCGGCTGATGCTGGTGCGCGAGCAGTTGGCGGCGCTGGAAGAAGAACAAGCTGCACAAGCCCTTCCCGTTCCGGCACCGATCGCGGAGCGACGAGATCTGTTGCTCCGCCTCAAGGCGCTCGGTCCGGCCTTCACCGCAACCCTGGTGCACGAGCTGTTCTACAAGGACTTCCGCAACAGGCGCGAGGTCGCCGGCTATTGCGGCCTGACGCCCAGTCCATGGCGCAGCGGCGGCATCGATCGCGAGCAGGGCATCAGCAAGGCCGGCAATCGGCGTGCCCGCCACAAGGCGATCGAACTGGCCTGGCTCTGGCTCCGCCATCAGGGTGACAGCGCGCTTAGCCGCTGGTTCCGTACCCGCACGGCCAACGCCGGCAAGCGCGCCAAACGCATCGCCATCGTCGCACTGGCGCGCAAGCTGATCGTGGCGCTGTGGCGTTACCTCACCACCGGCCTGGTTCCCGAGCAGGCAACCATGAAGGCATAAAACAAACCACGTCACCACGCGCCGCGGCTTCGCCGCGCTCCGTGCGGGATGGATGATGACCGTGCCACCCTAGGGCTTCAACCGCCGTTTCGTAGATGGGTCTCATCCTCGCCAGGCTTCCTCGCCGCAAGCATGCGGAAGGTGGGTACGGATCAAACAATCCGACCGGATATGAGGTGATGCAGTGAGCTGCTGCAAACTTCGCAAGCCAATCCTCGCCCGTTGCCCGGTCGTCGCGCTGCGCTACGCATGGCTCCGCGCGCCGCCCTCTT
>NZ_JYMU01000089.1:0-32424 GCF_000938235.1 Bradyrhizobium sp. LTSPM299 | reverse complement strand
GAGCCAGATCGTGCGCGCGAAGCGTTTGATAGTCATTTGGCCCGCGCCAAATGGATGACCGAACATGGATATCACCAGCTGTTACGTGGCGGCGCCCTAAGCTAGGGCCGCAACGATCACGTACGGCTCCCGGCATTGATAATTGGGTGGATCGGTGATCGTCTCGCGTTTATGAGCCCGATCCATCGTTGGGTAGTCCGTGTATCCCTCGGCACCAAGACCAGCGGCGCTTTGAATATTTCCGGAAACCAAGGGCGGCGAGGAAATTTTTCGCGAATGCGCCAGCCACGGTGAGGCATCGCGCCGGGGCTACTCTGCTAATGTCGGCAGCAAATTCCTCAAGCGTTCGCCGCTGTTCACCAGCGTCTTATTCAACCATTATTCAACGAACACGGCTGATGGCTACCTAAGTGCCTGAGTTTGCTGGCGCTCCCTAGGGCCGTCTTTCGCAGTGCTACCAGCCTATTTACAGCTGGTTTTTCAGTCACTTAGCTTTTTGCCGTCTCCGAGCGGAGAGACGGACCGTAAGACATTTCGCCGCGTTCCGAGAGGGATAGAAACGGCATCGGACCAGGGCGACAGCGGGCGGATTGGCAAGGTGTTGTTGGCCGCCAGGCAGTCAGCTTCACTGTGCTGTCAGCGCTACCTGCGGCACAATCCGAACCGCAGACCGAGAGACGTCCTAATTCGCGGTGGTACACGCTGCATTCGCTAAAGCGCATTCCACAGTGGCACTCAGGCAGACCGCCGTGTTTCATCGGGTCCGCGATCGGATTGCGGGCTACGGGTGTTGTCTACAACAAGGCGAAGCACGGGCGATTGAACCGGACCCGGCGCTGTGGTCACCGCCACATCAGACCCGGACGATTGCTCCCGGACCAGTACGGTGGGGAGTGGCGCTTCGAGCGAAGCCAGAAGCTGTCGTCCATTTTCTGTGATCTGCCAACCGCCATTGTCCCGCAGCACAAGCGCGCTGGAAAAAATATCGAGCTTTGGAGCGCGAGCCGCCAACCGACGCATCCGGTCGGTCCAATCCGATCCGCTCGACATCAAGACGCTGACATAACGCGTCACCTCGGCAACGGAGGCACGTCCATCAGGATGACCCGCCAGAACCTTCAAAACTGTAATCTGAAAACTCACGGCACGCTCCGCGACAAACGATTACTTTACTGGCAATGCCGCGAGATTAGTCTCTTCTGCTTGCCCGTCCAGTGCTCCCCATAGCGAGAGTTCTGGGCTGTGTCTGAACCGCCACAAGGCGGCAGGGGTCGGCGCGCGCCGAACGCAGTAATGCTGGCAATGGAACTGACTGTAGCAGCCGCGTTTGTGCCTCGGGCACCACTGCGGCGCGGCGAAAGCAATTAAGTCGCCACGCCGCGATTTACAAGGATGAGATAAAATCGTGGGCGCGGAATCAAGGAGGAGCGGTGAAGGCTCGCGCTCAATTACAGAAAGGCGGCCAGGGGGGCAGTTTCGGCCATTCCTGCGGGAAATAGCAGCGCGTCTTGTTAGGGCGATATCCAGACTGCGACGTGGAGTGATAGCGAAGACTCGAACCCCTTTTATCGCTGCGGTTTCTGTCACCGATGTAACCACCGCCGAACCTGAATCGATCGCCGTCGTTAACGACCTGGACGCGTGCCTCTGCTGCAAATGATAGCAGATTTAGAGCGAACACCGCGCCCACCAGCATCATAGTGTATCTTCGCATTTTCCTTACGCCCTTTGATGCGCACCTGCCGACGTGCCATGGCGACGAGGTACCAACGCCACAGTCCCAAGCGGTGATCGCTGCATCGCAAACCTTTCAGCATCCCGCCCTCCTGCGTACTTCCATAACGTCAGCACGACTCTATCCCGGCTCGACCGCAATTGATTTGATCGGCCTGCTCAGGTGTGTGCATTTCCGCGGCTTCGCATGTGCCGCTGGCAAGGCAGCGATGGTGGCGAGAGAAATGCCGCACCAACATTTCGAGTTCTTCGCCAAGACCTCGGGAAACGCAGAGCGCCCCTCGTCGATTCATTTATCGTGAACAGGACGCTCTCCAAGACGCAACAAAAGAGATCGCGGATCTAATGGCATCCAACCCATACCGTTGCTAAGATCGAACGTTGCATCACTATTCGAGCGCGGACCGAACCTTTGGAGCAAGAAGGTCGACCAGCGACGAGATATCGCCGACGGATTCGATATTAAGCACCGTCTTTTCGATCGCCGATTGGCGATCAACCGAGATGATCGAGTGTGTCAGACTTCGATATTTGTCCAGAATCTCATCGTTAGTTAGAGCACGTGGACCGGTCCCTCTCGGATGGGCCACGACCTTGCTGTGCTTGCTACCGTCCTTTGATGTGATGCAGACGCGCGTGGTCTCCCTCTCGCTGACCGGAAGCTTGTCGTAATCCTTATCATGGTGAATTTTTGTACGACCGATCAAACCCCAGATATCGTCCTTGTTGATCCGCTTCTCGGAAAAC
Source organism: Bradyrhizobium sp. LTSPM299 (assembly GCF_000938235.1). Classification (NCBI taxonomy): domain Bacteria; kingdom Pseudomonadati; phylum Pseudomonadota; class Alphaproteobacteria; order Hyphomicrobiales; family Nitrobacteraceae; genus Bradyrhizobium; species Bradyrhizobium sp. LTSPM299. Next base: position 29,943 of record NZ_JYMU01000089.1, on the reverse strand, counting down.
TGTTCAACCAGGACCTGTCCATCCAGCAACGCCGCGGCCACGGCGTAGGCGACGTTCATTTGAGCGCCGATCGGTTCCAACGGACGGACCGCCTGCCAACCACCATGACCGTAGGCGGCCTCGGGCATGAAGATATCGACCTGCTCGATCTCGCCTACCTTCACCTCCGGCCTCAATTCAAGTGCGGCTCCGATCGCCGCATGCAACAGGCCCATAGCGGCATACGCCTTAACGGCGATGCGATCGGTCTCCCATTCCTCTCCCAGATTGGCATAGATTTTTGACGCATCGGGGTTATGGCCCTCGCCGAAGACCGATAGCCATCCCCCATATTCACGTTCGAAAACGCGTTTGATCCCTACGTAACCCACTGCGGCCAAGGCCGCAGCCGTCAGTCCGTTCCGCGACGCGAACCCGTGTTGCATGCGCTTGACCATAGATTCGAATTGCGCCGACATCAGACCGCATGACTGTGTGGCGGCGCTACCTAGCGCGTCTTCATACTGCGCCGCGTTCAAATCATAAAGACAGCCGGCGGAGGCTGCGGCCGCAAGCGTGCCGAACACCACGCCCGAATGCCAACCTCTCGACAGCATATCCAGCCCGCCGAGAGCCATACCCACCCGAGGGCCCGTCTCGTAGCCAAGGATCGCACCAAGCAAAAAACGCGCGCCGTCTACCGGTCCCACGTGCGGAACCGCCGCGAGCATCGCAGGTAGCACGATCGCGTTGCTGTGTAGAGGCGCCAAGGGGTGATAATCGTCCAATTCGAAGCCTTGAATAAAGCTTGAATTGAGCATGGCCGCGGACGACGAGCTAGTTGTACGACCGCCCCAGCCGATGAGCACGCCCTTACCGGAATCGTCGAGCTCCGTGATGCCTTCCACTCCCTTGCGAGAGACGGGCAGCTGCGCGCCAACTAATGCGCAGGCGACGCCATCCAGGATCAGATATTTTGCATGCTCGCGCACCGACGGCGGAATGTCCTCAATACTGGTTGCTGCGAGCCAGGTCGCGAGCCGACCCGTCGGTCCGCTGGGATCCGTCACAGCAGTCGGGTTTTGATGCGAACAATGAACATCGGCTTTGGCAGTTTTCATGCGGTTTCTCCTGGGGTGCCGTTCCACAACTTCCGAACTGCCCGTCATCCGGACCCTCGACTCAAGTTATTGACAAATGTGCGTAGCTTCTCGCCATCTCATCGAATTCCTCCTTGCCGACCAGACGCTGTCGCTCTGCGAAGGATGCGATACAGCTATCCCGCTCGTCTAAAACACCCTTCTCGCGCAACGTCCGGAGAGCCGTCCGCATCCCGAGAAGCATTCCTTGAAGGGCTGCGTTTGCGTACAGGACGAAGGAATATCCCATGTCTTCGCAGCTCTTGCGGTCGACGATGGGCGTCTTGCCACCCAACACGATGTTTAGCAGTTGAGGAGCCCTCAGGCGCTTTGGGATCTCCTTGAGTTCTTCAAGCGAGTTCGGCGCCTCGACGAATGTCATATCGGCGCCGGCATCGATATAGCGACCCGCTCGCTCGATGGCGGCCTCGAATCCTTCGACGGCGCAGGCGTCCGTTCGCGCGATCACGACGACGTCCTCCCGTCGCGAATCGACGGCCGCCTTTATCTTGCTTACCATTTCGTCGGCGACGATAAGTTCCTTGCCGTCGAAGTGTCCGCACCGCTTTGGCGCACACTGGTCCTCTAACTGGACAGCGCTTGCTCCTGCCCGCTCCAGCGCTCTGACGGTATGTGAAACGTTCAACGCGTTACCAAATCCTGTGTCTGCATCAACCACCAAAGGCAGGTCGACGACGCCCCGTATCGCCATCGTGTGCTCGGTTACTTGAGATAGATCCAAAAAGCCGAGATCGGGGAGACCGAGCAATGTATTGGTGAGCCCTGCCCCCGTAAGGTAGACAGCGGAGAAGCCGAGGTCAGCAACCACACGAGCGGCAAGGGCGTTAGGCGCTCCTGGCAGGATGACGCCTCGATCGCTTTGCAGCATTTTGCGCAGCACTTGAATATGCTCTCTCGCCATCCGAATCTCCTTGGAGCGCTATTGCCGAGATCCGCAGTCGCTCCGGTCCGTCGTTGCACCTTAACGGGCGCGGAGTCGTTTCCTGAACTACAGTCGGGTTAGCTCTTCGGTTTTCATGATCTGGGCAATTCGGCTTAATAGCTCTATCGACTCGCGATGAGCGTCTTGCGAGGCCGCCGCACAGGCGTCCTCAACGATAACCACTGAGTAGTCACGATCATGAGCATCGCGCGCGGTTGCCTGTACGGCCCAAGGCGTACTGACCCCCGCTAACACAAGTCGCTCGATCTTGTTTGCGCGGAGTGCAGATTCCAGGCTCGTGCAATAGAATGCGCTGACTCTTGGCTTCTGCACGATCATATCAACGAGATCAGCTCGTAGATCGGGATGAAAATCGGTACCGCTGCTGCCTAGCTCCAGCGCTCCAAGCGCCTGGGCTGCCCCGAAGAACGGTGATTGCTTTGGCAGATTCACGTAACCGGGCATGAACCCGACTTTGACCAGAATTCTGAGCCAGTTTTTCTCGCCGGACAAAGATATGATCCCGTTGACCCGGTCGATCGTTCCTCCATCAAGCGGATGCCCGCCCTTTTTGACGAGCTTGCCGCTGGGGTGGACGATATCGACTATGTAATCCAGTCCAACGAAGGCGGTTTTCACGGGCAGTTCCTTGGTTTAGTAGTGGCGCGGTTAGGGCAGCGCCGTGCGGCCAAAGCTCGCTCTCGTCTGCTGCACTGTTTTGCGCGGTCCGAAATTAAAAGCGAATTCTCTTGTACAACCAAACGATAGCCGACGGGTCCGCCGACGTCGCGTTAGAATATGTTAGATTCGGTTAGCGCGGCCGCCACTCGGACGTCTGTGCCACACATGCGCAATGAAACGCGCTTGTGTGCCTGATAATTGACCTCGCATCTCAGAATTTTCGACCGAAGCTACCGTCGCTTGCACAATACCGCTCACGCCTGCACCAAAGTGTGGCAGCAGCTCCACCCTTTACCTTCCTCTTCGCGCGACCACCATGATGAGAGATCGCTTGGCAGGAGCAGCCAGTCCACGCATACCGTGGCTCTTCCGCGTCGAGCGCGCGCAGATCCAAAATAGGCGACCGGTAAAGATCGCTTATGACGTGGCTGCTGCTTTCGTGACTAAGCTCAATCACCGCGCGGATCGCTCCACTGATCTCGCAACCCTCGCGCCGGAGCGGTGCTTTTTTGAAGAGATCACGGATCCGCTGATGACGCGTCGGCGTTGCCACCGAGTTTGTCGCAATTGGCGACCTGATCTGATCGGGAGAGGCGCACGAGAACGGTATTGTCGGCAAGACGCGCCGAACCTCGCATCCCCCATAGGTCGGCGCCGCAGCGCTCCAATTCGTACTTCAATCGCGTTGAAGACGATTTCGGTCGGCATCACTGCAAAAGTTGTCAAGCGGATGATCGCAGCCCGCGCCACCGCCTTCCCAACGGGGAAGCTTACTTACACCAACTCCTTCCAATACTCGCTCACATCATACCTCTGCACCTCCTCGACGCAGGTCGTCTCCAGTCCTTGCCGCGGAATTAGCCGGTTATAGAAATCGGGTATGTCCTCGCGTTGATAGAGAATGCCGCAGGCGATGCGATCCTGAACCCGCGTGGCGAGCGCCCTCGCCTGCTGCAGATTGCCTGGGTCGTGACCATCGGCATTTGCGTCGAAGTACCTGTCCAACAGATATTCGTGCGTCGCGAAGTGATTGTATGTCGGACACGCCTGGAGCATCTCGACGAAGGCAAAGCCGCGATGCTGAATGGCGGCCTTGAGAATGCGGGTCATCAGTTTAATGTCGCCGCTGAAGCCACGGGCAACGAAGGTGGGGTTGAGCGAGAAGATCAGGTCCATGCTCGCCAACGTCTGCTCGGGGATCCCGTTGGGGCTTGTGTTCATTGGCTGCCCCTGTGGCGTGAGCGAACTCGCCTGTCCGGTCGTTAGCCCGTAGTTGGTATTGTTGTGAAGGACGAACGTGATCGGATAATTGCTCCTCACTCCGTGGATCAAATGCCCGATACCCTCAGAGAAAGTCGCGCCATCCCCGCCGAAGGCGATGACCGGAACCTTCATATTTGCAAGCTTCGCGCCTGCAGCAAACGGGATAACGCGGCCATGGAGCCCGTGGAAGCGGTAGCCCTCAATTTTGTCCGAGCCGTTGCCGTGACAGCCGACATCGTAACAAAGGCAAACCTGCCACGGACGCAAATTCAGTTCTACCAGCGCATACTTTACGGCCGTCCAAATGCCATAGTTGCCGCAGCCGTCACACCAGACGCACTTGGTCTCCGAATAGTAGTCGGAAAGAACGGGCGGGCGCATCTGCAGATCGACGTTCATGATGAGGTACCTGCATAGTCGAAGCTGGAACAATTTCCTTCGTTTTCCGCGGTGGTCGCACATCTCTCCATCACCGACGCAAGAAGCTCATCGCGGAAGAATGGCCGGCCGTCGTATTTGAGAATTTTATCCGGGATATCCAGGCCGCACTCCATCCTGATCAGCATGCCCAGCTGCCCCTGATAGTTCTGCTCCACCAGGACAATGCGTTTCGACCGCTTTGCCAACCTCTGAAGCTCCTGGGTGCGGAGCGGCCAGAGATACGTGTAGTGCAAATACGCGATCTTCCGCTCTCGCAGTTCGTCGCTGCACATGACGTCTCGAAATACGTCGCCGGTGCTTCCCCAGCCGATCGCGAGCAACTCGATTTCGTCGCCTACGTCCATCCAGTCGGCCGTCTTTGCGTTGCAACCGCCGATACTCAGGTCAGGTGCGGGAAGCCCCGCCTTTAATCCGTGGAACTTCCGCAACCGCTTTTCCATCTGCAACTTAGTGTTGACGCCGGACTCATTCACGGCGCCGATGGAATCGTGTTCATCGGCCTGGGCGCAATAGGTCGCCGCGTCGCCGCCGGGAAGCCACCGCAACGAAACGCCGCCTTCGGCGTGCGGGTTAAATCGGTCGGAAGATTTCAGGGCTTTCAGCTTCTCGGGCTCGACGACCAGCCTGCCGCGATCGATATCGGCCTTTTCCAGATCGTAAGGCTGTTGCGTATAGAGCGCCTCAGCGATCTGCTTGTCAGTAAGAACAATGACACTGATTTGATACCGTTCTGCCAGATTGAATGCGACCGGCATCAAATCGAAGGCATCCTGGCTGTTGCTGACCGAGATTACGCAGCGCGTGAATTCGCCGGCAGAGCAGTTCGCGGCCTGCAGTAGACCGCCTTGAGCCGTCCAGGTCGGCAGGCCCGTCGCCGGACCGGGGCGTTGCGCCAGCACAAACACCGTCGGGTTCTCGATCATGGCATTCAGAGACAGTGTCTCGCTCATAAGATCAAAGCCGACACCGGAGGTGGCGGTGAGCGCGCGAGTTCCCATGTACATCGCCCCGCTCACGATCTGCGCGGCGGTGATTTCGTCTTCCGCCTGCTTGATCACCATATGAGTCTTGTTTTCGAGCTCGGCAATGAATGACAGCAGCGGGCTGGAGGGCGTCATCGGGTAGCCGGCACAGAGCCGCACCCCCGCATGAACGGCGCCGAGTCCCATCGCCTGACTGCCGGTAATCAAAAGGTGGCTCGCGAAGCCTTCGTCAGGTGGCGGCAACGGGACGGAGATCGTCTCCTGCTCTGGATCGACAAAGGAATATCCCTCATCGATGCATCGCATGTTGAGTTCGAGCAGGGCTTTTTTCTTCGCGAACCTGCCCCCGACGAGAGATTTGAGGGTATCGATATCCTGGTCAAGCATGGACCAGACGAAACCGGTCAGCAGCACGTTCGACAGTATTGCCGTCGCACCAAGGCGATTGAGAATGTCATCAACCGGGAAATAGATGACGCGAAGGCTTCGTTCCGCGATCAGCTTCCGATGCTGCTCCGGAAACTGCCACCCGGGCGTCACGTGCAGCACGATTCCTCCCTGTTTCACTTCATCCATGTTCAGCTCGAGACCGTGATGGTTGAGTGCGACAAGCACGTTCACCGTGGTTTCGGTGCTGCAAATGTGTTCATTCGAGACGTCCAGCTGGTAACTCGCATGCCCGCCCTTTATCTGGGAGGGATACTCGCGATAGCCGAACACGCAGTACCCGGATCTCTTGAGACCCTTGGCGATGATCGTGCCAATGGAGTTTATTCCCTGTCCGGAAGCGCCGACCATTTTGAGAGATATGCGGGGCATCGCCTAACTCCAATCTGCCGGCTTCGCAGCATTCACCAGCTGTTTGCTCCAAACTCTTACTGCCTCCTCCTGGCCGTAGGGCTCGTTGATGATTTTAAGCGCTGGAACAATGAGCCGGCCATGGTGGGCCTTCACGTAGTGCTGCAAATGATCCGCCGCTCGCGCCGTGTAGAAGTATCGATGGTCCCCGAGCCCGATGCACGCACACGGTTTGCCGGCCAGATCCAGCGTCTTCGCCTTGTCATGGAGCAGCACCCACATGTGTGGATTCAATTGTCCCTCGATGCCTCCGGTATTCCAGGTCGCGGAGGCGAGCAGGAGAACATCTCCGGTTAGCAAATCCTGTGGCTGCGCCTTCTCAGCCAACGTTTCATCGACCTCCCAGCCTGGGGCAATGGTCTTCAAAGAATCGATCAGCGCCCCCACTACGTACTCCGTGTGACCGCTGGTCGAGGCAAAGACGACATGGAGGAATCGACGCTGAACGAAGTGTGAAGCCGCCCTGGCGGCGTTGGCAATGTTGCTCACGAGTTACCTCCGCTTTGACGTTGTTAGATTGTGTTAGTCGTGCTGCGGGCGGCCCGGGAATGGTTGAGGACGATGACCTTATTTCTGGGACGGGGCATATCCATCGGTCAATGTTTGCATGAAGGCCACTAACACGTTCTCTTCCTGCTCAGTCAGATCCAGGTTCCCAGTCTTGCTCTTGTTCACGTTTTCGGTGGTCTCTGGCGCCGGCCAGCAACCGGTCCCTTCGCGAGGATCACGCGGTGCACAGCGCGGCAACACGTCGCGTGTATTGTAGAAATGGACGATCTCCTTGAGGCTCTTGAAGTAGCCATTATGTCCATACGCTTTGACAAAGTCTGACGAAGGCCGCTTGTCGACGTTGCGCAGTGTCGGGACCTGGAATCTGCCGCGGTTCTGCGACGCCAATGACTTCCAGCGCGCATCGACGGAAGATGGTTGACTGAGCGGATGGCCGTTCGAGAGGAAAGCCCCGACGCCGCCATCGACAAATCCGGAGCCCTCCTTGTTTGCGACGTAACCGCGATCGTCCGAGACGCTTTCTGAATAGTAAGGAAGGTCCGGATTGGCCGGCGTACCAATATTGCTCGCGGTAAAATCCGTAAACAGTGGATCTTCTCCAGGTCCGCCGTCGCGATGACAATCGTTACACCTGCCCTTCCCGCGAAAGACGTCGTAGCCCTGTCTTTCCTGCGGCGTAAACTGTGCTTTGCCGGCGCGCACGGCATCGTACTTCGATGAAAATGCAGTGACTTCGTGGGACGCTTCGTAGCTGGCGATCGATTGCGCCATTTGGTCGAACGTACCGGCGGCGCGACCGCGATCCACCGCACTCAAACGCACGGGCGTCGGATCGTTCGCCGGCGGCGGACCGGGAGTGTTGCAGACCTGCTCGACGTCTACCGGCCACGCAATCGCGAATGCTTGGGGGCCCCACACGGCTTCGAACAGACCACGATAAGGTCGTTGCGAAGCGCGATAGACCGAGCATGCGAGGTCGGGAAGGCCCATCTCGACCGGATTGGTTGGCGGACCTTCGGCCTGTTCGGCCGCCGGATTGCCAAGACGTCGCCCGGTCGCCCGCATATCCCAGAAGTTGCCGCCCACCAGATCGTCCTGACCCTCGTTGTAGTGCAACACGGGAGCGAGCGGCGCATAGGTATGGGTCTGCGGCTTGCGTTCGCTGAAACGGGTCCGGACGGATCCGGGGTATGAACCAGTGGTCCGGTTGAGTTCTGAGACCGGCCCAGTAAACCCGGTCTCCGGTGTGTGACAGAATGCACAGGCCTCGTTGCGATTGACCGAGAGCTCCTTGTCGAAGAGCATCAGCTTTCCGAGCAGCTCGATCTGCTGGACCTGATTGTCGGGGACGGATCTCACCCGCGCCAGGGCATCTGCTTCGATGCGATCGATTTCGGCTTCCACGCGGGCAATCGCGGCGAGAGTCGTCGCCGAAAACGGTCTTGACCTATCCTGCGCCAACAGCAAGGGGATTGCCGTACACATGACGGCAACAACGCCAGAGCAAATCCCGCCAACAATTCGAATGCGCGAATGCATGATCGCACCCTGAGACCGTAGCGCCCCCTCAACACTAGAAGCATCATGAAATGGCTCGCAGAACTGGCTTGAGCACATTGTAGGAAGCCGATGCATTCCATCGCCGGATCGACTGTCCGAAAAGCCAATTGATGTTATCAGCGCTTCCTTCTTCTCAGTGGTCATTTCCGATCCTTGGGAAACCGGGTAAGCGATAGCCTGCTTCGAGCGCATCCCATTCATGCTTCGCCACGGAGCGCTATCGTTCCTCGAAGGAGGCCAGAAGGTCGCCCGCCGCGCTCAGGTCGCCTTCCTTTTTGAGCGATCCAAGCGCCGCATAGGCACCCCGCAATGAGTCTGGGCGTCCCGGACATCGGTCTTTATTTGCGACGCCGGCGCCGGTTACGTAGACGATCTCATATCCGAGATCCTGGATCACGCGCGCGAACAGCGCGTTCGCTGTGCCGGGCACCGTGATGGCTTTGCGCTGGCCGATGAGGCGTTTGAGTTCTGCTGCCGACGTCATGAAGCTTCTCCACGTGTGAGCTGGAGGTGTCCGCGATGTGCACTACCGCACACTCGATGTCCCCGAGCGTTTCGATTGTCATGTTGCTCTTCTCTCGACAGATTATTTCTCTGCGACCGATGGAACCGTGAACATTGGGGCGCTAAACCGATCATTCCTCGCGGTGCGCATGGTCTATCTCCTTAAAACAGAACGAGATGCTGCATGCGAAGCGAAGACGAGCACCTTATCGGTCATCACGCCCGCGAGCCCGAGGTAGTTCGCCGGGTCGGTCAGTGCTTGAATCTCGTCTCGAGATAGGTGCGCCATGACCGTCTGCCGCTCGGCGAGCAAGTCCGCCAGCGGCCGATCCTGCTCCAGCGACTTACGGCAAAGGTCGTAGACAAGATCATGCGCCTCGTCGCGACCGAGCGCCGGGGCGAGGCCCATCATCACGGCTTCCGACACGATGAGGCCGTGCGTGGCATCGAGGTTTGCCCGCATGCGGTCAGGATGCACCTCAAGACCCTTAAGGACAAACACGGCCTGATTGAGCGCACCGGCCGCCAGCGTGAAGATGCTGGGCAGCGTGATCCATTCGATTTCCCAGGGCCCGGTGGCGCGCTCATGATCCTCATCCATGGCGGTGAGCAGTGCTGCTACCGACTGCCGTACTGAGGCCGCGCAGGCCGTGATATAGACGCAGGAGATCGGATTGCGCTTTTGCGGCATAGTCGAAGAGGAGCCGCGGTTGGCGGCGAACGGCTCGCTGGCTTCGCCGACCTCCGTTTGCATCATCAACTTCAGGTCGGTCGCGAACTTTGCGAGCGTGCCTGTCAGGAGACCTAGAAAACAGCCTGCCTCGGCGATACGATCGCGCTCCGTGTGCCAGGCAATATCGGGCTGAGCTAAGCCGAGTTCGCGCGCGAGCGCCTCCTGGACCGCCAGACCCTTTTCGCCCAGCGAGGCGAGCGTGCCGCAGGCGCCCCCAAATTCGAACACCTCAATGCGAGGCCTGATCTCCTTGAGACGATCGCGATGACGCAGCAAGGTGGCGAGCAGCCTTGCCATCTTGAAGCCGAACGTGATCGGCACTGCCTGCTGAAGGTTGCTGCGGCCCGCCATGGGCAGGTCGCGATAATCGTGCGCTAGGTTGGCAGTAGCTGCGATCGCCTCATCCAGCTTGTTCGCGATAATGTCGAAAGAGGCACGGATCTGGAGGACGGTCGCTGAATCAGTGACATCCTGTGTGGTCGCGCCCCAATGGCACCAGTTGCCCGCTTCACCACGGCACAGATGGCCGATCTGATGGACGACGCCCAGCACCGGATAGCCGATGTTGAGTGATTCCTCCTCCAGCCTGGCGAAGTCGATATTTTCGACCTTGCAGACGCAGTTGATCTCGGTGGCGGCGTCTTGTGGAATGAGACCGAGTCCCGCCTGGGCACGAGCGAGCGCCGCTTCCCAGTCTAGGTAGCATTGCGTGCGATACTCGTCCGACCATATCTGCCGAACTCCCCGGTCACCGAACATATTGCGGAATACTAGCGAGTCGATCGTGCTGGTTGGCATTCGATGTCTCCTGTCGATAAGACGCAGATCAGGGATCACTTTTTGGACGCCGATTGATAACTTACACTTTCTGGGTACGTGCCACGGTCTTTCGTTGCGCTGCGCAACTTCGAGGCCAATTCCGCCGGCCGGCAAGCGCGCCAACTTGAGCTGGGGCGGCAAGCCGGCTACTCAATTCGACGGCCGCCCAGGTCGCGCGTCGACCTGGACCGTCGCCGTCATGCCAGCGACCAGGCGAACGCCATAAGGTACCTGATCAATCCCGATGTGCACCGGCACGCGTTGAGCAAGCCGTACCCAAGTGAAGACTGGGTTCACCGTCGCAAGCCCTTGCTGGTCAGGTTGCGCGTTTGAGACGTTGATGCCACGCGCGACGCTGCCGACCCTACCGCGAACGATCTGGCGGTAGCTCATCAATTTGATCTCGGCAGGATCGCCCTCCTGCATGGAGGCAAGTTGCGTTTCCTCAAAATATGCATCGACCCAGAAGGAATCGGCGTCGACGATCGAGATCTCGTTCCGTCCAACGGTGGCATAGTCACCCAGCTGCGCCAGGAGATTGGTCACCCAGCCATTCACCGGAGAACGGATCTGGGTGCGCTCCAGGTTAACCTTGGCCTGATCGCGGTTGGCGACTGCCTGCTGATATTGCGCCTGGGCCGCGACGGCGTTCGACTTGAAGATCTGTTTCTGCTCCACCGAGACTGACAGGTCGTCGAGTTTGAGCCGGCGTTCTGCCTCGCGCTGTGCATTCTGGGCCGTGGCCTGAGCCTGATCGACCGCTGCATCGGCCAACTGGAGGGCGATCTTGTAGTTAGTTGGATCGATTACCAGCAGCAAATCGCCCTTGTGCACGAACTGATTGTCGGCGGCCGATAGCTCGACGATGCGTCCTGCGACCTCCGGCGCCATGGTGACGACATAGGTGCGCACCGTGCCGTCGCGTGTCCACGGCGCCGTCATATACGCGTCCCACATCGTCCAGCCGAGAACCACGGCAAACACGGTCGTGGCGAGCGTGATCAAAAGCGGGACGGTTAGGATCGGCGCCTTGCGCATTTTGCGGACGGCTGGCTCTGCCGAGCGGACGACGTGAAGATCACCATTCTTGCGCTCCGGTTTGGCTTCAGCATCGGACAGTTTGGTTTCAGGATCGGACATGGCGGCCTCAGCGTGAAATGACGAGGACGATTGACGACAGCACGATGATGTACACAGCGAACACGAACAGCGCCGGATGCCAGACGTAGGCCAGCAAGCCAAAGCGGCCCGTGACCCTGCGCAAGACGACGGTGACGAACCATGCAGCCGCCATCATTACCGAGATCGGCGCAACGTAGACGCCGAGCAGATTGACCTCGACAAACTTCAAGCTGATGCTCCTGCGTCGAAATAAGAGCGATGTTGGACCAAGGCGTCGCAGATCACGAGGAGTCGGCCGCGCTCTCGCTGCATAAGCGAGGTCTGCGGCTCGCCCGTCTCGAGTAACGCAAGCCGTTGATCGAGTGCGGTCAGCCCTGCTATTGCAGTAACGTTGTTACCTTGCGCGAGGGCCGCGAGCGCAGAGCCGAGCTCCGAGACCAGGCCTAGTTGAGGTACGATGCGACGAAGATGGATAATCTCGGTCCCGACCAACAGCGCCGTCAGGAGCTGCGCCCGCTGCAGCGGCTCGGCTTGGTCCGGCAACGCCGCGAGGCGGCTGTACACATGCCCTTCCCAATCGACTCGTGGCCGCCGCGCGCCAGACGTCGCGAGGCGGCGCAGGTCGCGCAAGGTCAGCGCGAGCAGCCGTCGGCTCCGCAGTGCCGGTGACAGCGGTGGGAGCAGGCGAAACGACAGCGCCGCAGCGCCGCAGCCCAGAACGATCGCCAGCGCGGCGTTGTAGAATTGCACGGTGTCGTAGCTCGTCTGGTTGGCCGGCGCGAGCAACGGCACGAAATTGCCGGCCAGGGCGGCAAACATCGTTGCCTGCGATGATTGGGCCATCAGGGCACCCGCCGGAACCAAAAAGAGTCCCATCACGATGCTGAAGCCGGCGAAGGTCTCTACATTCGGTAAGCCCGCAAATGCAACGATTGCGGCGCAAACCGCGGCAAGGCCTACCCCCACCGTGAAGCTCATCGCTACCGCGTAGGCCACATCGGCTTTCGGCGCGAAGATGATGACCGAAATCGCCGTAAAGGTGATGGCCAACGCCCCGTTTGGCCAAGCGTTGATTATCCAGAAGACCTCAACCGCCCCAATGGTCACGAATGCGCGCCCAGCATTGACGAGCGCCGGCAGCCAATCGGGCACGTAGAATCTTGCGCGGCGGCGGTGATCTTGGTGACGAACAGGGTCGGCGATCAGCAACGCCAGTCCGTCAAGGACATCGGACAAGCCAGCAAGCAATCGGGCGGTTTGGTCGGCCATTAGCCGTTGCGACGGCGTGCCCGCCGGCATGGCGATCAGCCGTCGCACCGCCGCTTCACACAGGTGGCCCATTCCGACCGGGTCGGTTATCCAGGATGTCGCATCGCCCTGCGGTGACGCGGACCGCAGCGCCATCGGCACGCTGTTCAGCACGGCATCGGCTTCCTGCCGAGCCGTGTCATCCGGCAAGCGCGCGAGCCGCCACACTACGGCCGACCAACCGGCCAGAGCCTCAAACAGACCGTCCTTTGTCGCCTGCAGCACCCACGAATGATAGCGAAGCTTCGAGGATTCTCCGATCGCCTGGTCGATCACTGGGTCGAGCGCGATGACCTGTCGTACGAGTTCGCGTCGAACCGGCTGCATGTCCGACAGCTCCGAACCGGCCAGCGTCAATGCGGAGCCGAACTTGCTCGTGATTTGGGTTGACAAGCCCGCGAGCAGTGCGGCGAGCCGCCGTGGAGCAGCACCGAAATCACTCCCGGCGAGGACGATGCCTGCGCACACAATGCCGATCCAGATCTCGCTGACGCGGGTGATAGCGAGCGTGAAGGCTTCGCCATTGACGCCGCCGGTAGCGCCCAGCTCATCGCCGGCAATGATCGCGGCCGTGTAGCCGGCCAGTGCTGCTGCGTAGCTCGCGAAATTGCCCAACAGCGTGGCAACAAGCGCGCAGACCGCCCCCCAAAGCGCCAAGCCTATGAGAAAACCGGCGCGGTTTTGCGGGAAACACGCTGTCAGCACTATGATCGCGACCGCGCCTACCAAGGTGCCGATCATGCGAAACCATCCCTTGCGAAGCGACGCCCCGAGAAGCGGTTGGCACACCAGCGCGGCGGACGTGCCGGCCCAAGAAGCGTTGTCGAGCTCCAGCCAGAACGCGACGTAGAGAGCAAGACAGACGGAGGCCCACAGTCGCAGACCGAACAGCATCGGCGGGCCGGAGGTCCGCGCAGCGTTCACCAAAACCGCCTCCCATCGGCTAACCGCCTTGCGGTCCGGCACCAGCGCGCCCTTGTCGACGGTGTCCACCATCTTTAGTCCTCCCGATAGCGCGGAAGCATCAAAATTAGCGCCACAGATTCGCCCCCGTGAGATCGATGACTCTGTCGATCCGCCCATTCATGATCGTGCCGGCCGCTCTGGTGCGTCACTTGCGACAGAGGGCTTCACCATTTTCTTCGGATCGACGACCCGGTCGAATTCGGCCTCCGTGACAAAGCCCAGTTTCAATGCCGCGGCTTTCAATGTGACATCATTGTCCATGGCGTAGTGGGCCATCTTCGACGCCTTATCGTAGCCGATGACCGGGGAAAGTGCCGTGACGAGCATCAGCGAGCGCTCGACGTATGAATTGATCTTCTTCAGGTTAGGCTTGGTGCCCTCGATCAGGAACTTCCGGAAGTTCACGCAGCCATCGTTCATGATCGTGATGGAGTGTGTGATGTTGAAGATCATCAGCGGCTTGTAGACGTTCATTTCGAGGTAGCCGCTGGCGCCGCCAAAACCTACCGCGACGTCATTAGCCATCACCTGCACCGCGATCATCGTCAGGGCTTCACACTGGGTTGGGTTGACCTTGCCCGGCATGATCGAGGAGCCCGGCTCGTTCTCGGGGATCTCCAATTCGGCAAATCCGGCGCGCGGTCCGCAGGACATCAGACGAATGTCATTGGCGATCTTGTAGAGCGATACCGCGAGCGTACGCAGCGTTCCAGAGAGTTGAACCAGCGCGTCGTGGGCGCCCTGCACAGTGAACTTGTTAGGTGCGGTGACAAATGGCAGTCCTGTCAGTCTGGCGATCTCGGCCGCCGCCGCCTCGGCAAAGCCCGGCGCCGAATTGATGCCGGTTCCGACCGCCGTGCCACCGAGCGCGAGACGATACACGCCTTGCAGGGATGTCTCGAGCCACTCCAGGGCCTCCGACAACATTCCGGCATAACCGGACCATTCCTGACCCAGGGTCAGCGGCGTGGCGTCCTGCATGTGGGTGCGCCCGATCTTGACGATGTCGTTCCACGCTTGCGATTTCGCGGCGATGGCATCGCGCAACGCCGTGACCGCGGGTATCAGGCGCTGCTTCACGTTGACCGCGGCCGCGATATACATCGCCGACGGAAACGTGTCGTTCGACGACTGCGCCATATTGACGTGATCGTTTGGGTGCACCGGAGCGTGGCTGCCAAGAGCCGTGCCTGCGATTTGGCAGCAGCGGTTGGAGATCACTTCGTTGACATTCATGTTGAACTGGGTGCCGCTGCCGGTCATCCAGACATGCAGCGGAAACATGTCGTGGTGCTCGCAGTCCAGTATTTCGTCGCAGGCTTGAACGATCAATTTATATCGCTGATCGTCAAGCCGCTTGTCAGCGTGGTTGGCGATGGCACAGGCCTTCTTCAGGATGGCATATGCCGTGATCATTTCACGGGGCATCAAGTCCTTGCCGATACTGAAATGCTCGAGCGAGCGCTGTGTCTGTGCACCCCATAGCTTGTTCGCCGGCACCTCGACCACTCCGAGGCTATCGGTCTCTTTTCTCATCTCGACCATGGATCTCCCCTGGGATTGCTGCGTAAAGCTACCGATGGGCAGGATCTTTCTCGCGAGCCGGCGGACGCTGCGGATCCGGAGCTGCTTAGATGTCGTTGATCTTGAGCACTCGCGCCGTTTCAGCGCGGGCGCGCCGGCAAGCGTCCGCGTCGGTCTTGAGAACAATCCCGTATGTCGGGATGATCGCTCTTAGCCGAGACAACCAGGCGCCTTCGGTCAGCTCGGTTCCAAAGCATTTCTTGAGCACGTCGATCGAGATGGACGCAGCCGTCGAGGCTCCCGGCGAAGCACCCAGCAAGGCCACGATCGACTTGTCTTTCGCCGCCACCAGCTCGGTGCCGAACTCAAGATCACCTATCTCGTGATGGGGCCAACCCTCGCTCTGGTGCGGCTTTATGGTTTGCACACGTACCCCGGCGACGGCCTCTTTCCAATCGGTCTTCACGGCGCGCGGGAAGAACTGCTTCAGGATCGCAAACTGATGACCCGAACTCTGCAGGACCTGGCCAATGAGATATTCCGACAACTCGATATTGTCGCGTGCCACGTCGAGCAGCGGGATGATGTTGTCGAAGCTCAGTGACGTGAACAGGTCGGTAATTGCACCTCGCTTAAGGAAGCGCGTGGAGAATCCTGCGTAAGGGCCGAACAGCAGCGAGTGTTTGCCGCCGATGATGCGTGTGTCGAGGTGCGGCACCGACATTGGAGGCGAGCCCGAGGCGGCCTTGCCATAGACCTTGGCATGATGGCGTTGACTGACGGCGTCGACATCGCAGCGCAGCCAAATGCCACTGACGGGGAATCCACCATAACCTTTGCTCTCGGGGATTCTCGACTTCTGCAGCAGCGGCAGGGAGCCACCGCCTGCTCCGATAAAGACGAATTTGGCCGACACGGTTACGAGGTTCCCATCTTTGGTGTCCTTGACCGATACGCGCCAGCGTCCGTTGTCTTCGCGGTCCAGACCAACAACCTCGCGACTATAGTGAAGGTGAAAGCCGGGCTGATCGGACAGGTGTTTGACGAGCAGGTGAGTAAGGGCGCCATAGTCGACGTCGGTACCGGTGATGATGCGGGTTGCCGCGAACGGCTCTTGGTCACCCCGCCCGTCCATGATCAGAGGCGCCCATTCCGCAATCTTATTGCGGTCCTCGCTGTACTCCATGCCATGATAGCAGTGGTGGGCGGACATTTCCTTGAAGCGCTCGCGCAGGAACGCGACATTACCGGCGCCCCAGACGAAGCTCATGTGCGGGCACGGGTTGATGAAAGCGCGCGGGTCCGGGATCGCGCCCTTTTTGACCAGGAACGACCACAGCTGCCGCGACAGGTCGAACTCGGTGTTGACCTCGATCGCCCTGGAGATATCAACGCTGCCGTCCTTGCGCTGCGGCGTGTAATTCAGTTCGCAGTTCGCGGCGTGGCCGGTTCCAGCGTTGTTCCAGCCCTGGGAGCTCTCGAGTGCGCAATCGTGAAGCGTCTCGAACATGGTAACGGTCAGCGACGGCTCGAGCTCCTTCAGGAAAGTCCCGAGCGTCGCGCTCATGATACCTGCGCCGATCAGAACGACGTCGGGAGTATCCGAATTATCAAAAGTCGGCATGGGAAGTTCTCCTCTCGAGATCGAACGCGTTGGATGCAGTGACGTGTCGTTTGTGACCACAAGATCAATGATCCGCTTTGCGGAAGGATGCCGCGACGTTGGGCGCCAGAATCACATAGGCGCGGCGCCAGGGCTGGTCGTCCACCAGCCGCCAGCTATGCCCGGTGCCGGTCGTATCCTCGGCCAGCAAAATGTCGCCAGGACGGATGATGAAGGTCTCGTTTTTGGCGGTCTTGAACTCAAGCGTCCCGGATAGGGTGATGACGAACTGGCGCGTCGGCGCATCATGCGGCGCAAACGTGCCACCCGACCTAGTCTCGCGGAACGAGATGCTCGACGACACGATCTTATCGCCGAGAATATCGCCGCGCTCGCCCTTCGGAAGGTCGATCGCCCCTTCTTCGAATTGCGAGTTACCATCCTTTGCCGTCCAGATCCGCACACATCGTATCATCACATCTCTCCTTTGAAGAATGACGGGGCGCCCAGTGTTTACGTCAGGCGAGCTGCGCCTCACCGCTGCCGAACGACCAGTTTTCGCGTTTCACTTCGACGAGATTGACTACAAGGTCCTCCGGACGCAGCCCAATGCGCTCGCGCAGGCGGTCTGCCAGGGTTTTGTAGAAGCCCCTCTTAACTTCAGCATCACGACCTTCGTTCAGCGTCACCTGGACCACGATCGCATCAGCGGAGCGTTCGATCCCGAGGTAGGTCTGATTGATCACAAGGTCGACGGGCGCATGCTCGGTGAAGATGTGGAATCGTTCTCCCAGCGGGACCTTGAGAGTCGCATGCATGGCTTGCTGGATCGCTTCGCCCACCGCCGTTCGATACTCGGCAGGTTTGCCAGCAGGCAGTTCAACGCGAACGAGGGGCATCGGTTCGTCTCCTATTGGGCTATTGCGCCTTCTGGCGAGGCTGTGGCGACGATAGACGTTGAGGATTGTAATCGGGCTCGTCCCTCCGCCTCTGCTCGGCCAAAGCGAACCGCAATCTGATCGAACATAGATGCAAGCTCGTCGAACATGGCCGCGTCGCGCGGAATATCCGTTAAAGCTGAGGCAAACCGGTAATGCTGTGCCCGCTTGCGAAAGTCAGCCGATGTTGCTTGTGCGGGCGGGCTCCTTTTGACTTGTTCAGCGCTCATGGTGTACCTCCCTCGGTTCACTGTTTTGCCGACGTCACGACTTTGCCTCTGAACACGGTCAGGCTGATCGCGGTGTAAAGCAGCATGAGCGGGAACACGAAGAGACCCGCGCCCCAGAACATGAAAGCAAGGCTTGAGTGGGGGGCGGCCGCCTGTTCGACCGTGATCGAAAACGGAATCATGTAGGGCCAAAACGAGATCGCCAGCGTGCCGAAGGCCGTCGCGAAAATGACGGCAACCATCAGGAACGGCAGTGCATCCTGTCTGCGCTGAATGCTGGCGGCGAGCATGATTGCCGCTAACATGCCGGCCGCGGGGAAGACGAACAAAACGGGCCGATCGAGCCACCGCGTCATGACCCTGAAGTTATCGGCCAGGGCATAGACGAGCACGACGATTAGGAAGACGAGCAGCGCCGCCGATAGATAAGGGATGAGACGATAGGCGTCGTCGCGTACCTCGTCCTCGCATTTCCGCACCAGCCAACAGGTGCCGAGCAGCGCGTAACCCACACATAGGCCGATGCCGCAAAACACCGCAAAGGGACTGAACCATCCGAATTCGCCGCCGACATATCGGCCGTCAGAGATCGGCAGAACCTGCACGAGAGCGCCCACCATCAAGCCCTGGGTGAACGCCGCGACAAGCGAACCTCCCGCAAAGCTTGCACTCCAGATCCAGCGTAGCCGCTCGGCCCTGTAGCGAAACTCGAACGCGACGCCGCGCAGGATCAGCCCCGCCAGCATCAAGAGGACTGGAAGATAGAACGCCGACATCAAAATCGAATAGACAACCGGAAAGGCGCCCCAGAGGATCACGCCTGAGACGACGAGCCAGGTCTCGTTGCCGTCCCAGACCGGCGCCACTGCACTCATAATGGCGTGCCGTCGCGCCTCGTCGGATGCCACGCCAAAAAGCATGCCAGCGCCCAGGTCGAACCCGTCCAGCAACACGTAGATGAGAATGCTGACGGCCAGGAGCGTTACCCAGAACATGACCATGGCTTATTCTCCCGCCGGAACGCGAAGGGCGGCCGCAGTGACCGGCTCGTGGACGATCGAGAAGGGGCGGTTGGGGATGGCGGCCGCGGGCGGCAGCACGAGGTGCCCGACCGGTCCCGCGCGCAACAGCCGGTAGATGTAGAAAACACCGAACGCAAAGATGAACGTGTAGATCGCGCAAAAGACGATGAGAGAAATCGTCGCCGCCCGCGTCGTCAGGAACGGCGTCATCGCGTCCGCAGTTCTCAGCACGCCATAGACGACCCAGGGCTGGCGTCCTACCTCGGCCGTAAACCAGCCGGTCAAAGTCGCGATGAACGGCAGCGGAAAGCTATAGAATGTCGCCCAGAGCACCAGCCTATTGCGCTCGAGACGTCCGTCTCGGCTCAGATACGTTCCGGTCCAGGCCAAGGCCAACATGAGCAGGCCGCAGCCGACCATGATCCTGAAACCGAAGAAAGGAATGAGTACCGGTGGCCAATCGTTTTCGGGAATGCTTTCGAGCCCCACTTCAGCGGCATCGAGACTGTCGGAGTCGATCAAGCTGCCGAAGGGCGCCGGCAAGGTGATCGCGAAGAGATTGCGCCGCTGCGCAACGTCCGGCCACGCGAGCAGGACTTCCGATGCCGGCTGTTCATCGTGCCATCGCGCCTCGATGGCGGCCATCTTCGAGGGTTGGTAACGAACAATGTATTCACCATTGAGGTGTCCGAAAAAAAACTGAATTGGCATGAGCACGGCGGCCAGATAGAGACCCATGCGGAGCATAATCTTCGCCTCGGCGGCGAACGTGCCACGCAGCGCATACCACGCGCCGGTGGCAGCAACGCAGAACGCACCGGTCAGGTAAGCGGCAAGCAGCATGTGCGGAAAACGCGACCAGACCACCGAGTTGAAGATGATCTTGGTCCAATCATTCGGCACGAACATGCCGTTCTCGACGACATAGCCGACCGGAACTTGCATCCAGCTGTTGTTGATCATGATCCAGAACGCCGACAGCGTGGTGCCGAGAGCGACCATCGCGGTCGAAAACAGATAGAACCAGGGGGCGACCCTCTGACGGCCGAACAGAAGCACGCCGAAGAAAGTCGCCTCCAACGCAAAAGCGGTGAAGGTCTCGTAGGCGAGCAAGGGCCCCTGAACTGGTCCGGACATGCGGGACAGTTCGCTCCAATTGGTGCCGAATTCGAATGCCATGACGATCCCGGAGACAACGCCGAATCCGAAAGCCACACCGAAGATTTTGAGCCAGAACTCGAACAAGAGGCGGTAGGTCGGGCGCCCCGTCGCGAGATGAAGGGATTCCAGCACGGTGAGCCAGGCTGCCAGTCCGATCGTGAAGGACGGGAAGATGATGTGAAACGATACGGTAAACGCAAACTGCAGCCGCGAGAGAAGGAGCGCCGTGATGTCCATGGTGCGACGCGCCCCTAACGCCAGAGATTGGTCTCTGCGAGATCGATAACCTCGTCGGCCCGGCCGCCTATGATCGCCTTCACCATGTAGAGCGAGAAGCCCTTCGCCATCTCGACGGTGACCGCGGGTGGCATCGCAAGCTCTGTCCGATTGACGACCGCATCGATGAGAACGGGGCCGTCATACGCGAAGGCAGCGGCGATTCCATCCTCGACCTTGGCGGGGTCTTCGATCCGAATGCCGCGAATACCGACGGCTGCAGCCATTGCCGCGAAATTCGGATTCTTGAGCTCAGTGCCAAAATCGAGAAAGCCCGTGGACTTCTGTTCAAGCTCGATGAAGCCGAGCGCGCCGTTGTTGAACACGACCACCTTGGCCGGGAGGCGGTGCTGCACGAGAGTGAGCAAGTCGCCCATCAACATGGTGAAGCCGCCGTCTCCCGAGAGCGAGATCACCTGCCTGCCGGGAAATGCGGCTTGGGCGCCAATCGCCTGTGGCATCGCATTGGCCATCGAGCCGTGCCAGAAAGATCCGATCAGGCGTCGTTTGCCGTTCATCGCGAGGTAACGGGCTGCCCAGACCGTCGGCAGACCGACGTCGCAGGTGAACACTGCATCCTCCGCCGCGACTTCGCTGATCGCCTTGGCGATCTGCTGGGGGTGAATCGGCGTCTTGCCGGTGGCCGGACGAGCAAGCTCATCGAGGCCTTTGCGCGCTTTGCGATAATGTTCGCGAGCCTGGTCGAGATGAGTGCCGTCTCGCTTCTCCTTGAGGCGCGGCAGGAGTGCGTCGATAGTTGCGCGCACGTCGCCAATTACCGCGAGATCGACCGGTGTTCGGCGTCCGATCACTTCCGCCCTCAAGTCGACCTGGGCGATCCGGACTCCCGAGCCGCGTGGGTAGAATTGTCGATAGGGGAAATCGGTCCCGAGCATGAGCAGGACGTCGCAATCGGTCATCGCGTAATAGCCCGATGAAAATCCGATGAGCCCGGTCATGCCGACGTCATACGGATTCTCCCACTCGACATGTTCCTTGCCCTTCAGCGCGTGAACGACGGGTGCCTTGAGACGCTCGGCGAGAGCTACGATCTGATCATGCGCTCCTTGGCAGCCAGATCCGCACAGCATCGTCACGCGGCTCGCTCCGTTGAGCAATGCGGTCAATCGATCCAGAGTTTCATTTGCCGCCGGCACGGCGGGTCGCGCTGGCAGAAGATTCGCAGGGTTCGGATCAGCAGCCGGAGCGGCTGGCTGCAACGCGACGTCGCCGGGGATGACGACCACCGAAACGCCGCGATTGGTGACAGCTTGACGGATCGCGAGCTCCAACGTGCGCTGCATCTGATTGGCACCGGACACAAACTCACAATAGTGACTGCACTCCTTGAACAGCTGCTGCGGATGCGTCTCCTGGAAATATCCGGAACCGATCTCGCTCGATGGGATTTGCGCGGCGATCGCGAGGACCGGCACGCGGGAGCGATGACAGTCAAACAGGCCGTTGATGAGATGCAGGTTTCCCGGCCCGCAACTGCCGGCACAGACCGCAAGCTCTCCGGTCAGATGCGCCTCGGCGCCGGCGGCGAAGGCGGCGACCTCTTCGTGCCTGACATGCACCCATTCGATCTTGCCCTGCCGACGAATTGAATCCGTCAGGCCGTTGAGGCTATCCCCAACGATGCCATAAATCCGTTTGACTCCGGCTGCGATAAGGATTTGCGCGAATTGATCAGCCACCGTCTTTGCCATGATCGCTCCCTTCTCAGTCAACGTGGAAGGCCGTGAGACCTTCGATGACCACGCGGGTCCTGCGTAGTCGATTAGCCGATACGCTTTTATCCTCAGACCAGATGAAGATGTTTGGCTGCTTGAGTCAGCTCGTCGCGGAACTCGGGATGCGCGAGCTCGATCAGTCTGAGCGCGCGTTCGGTCGAGGACAGGCCCTTGAGATTCACGGCTCCGAACTCGGTAACGATGTAATGAGTGTCGATGCGTGGCGTGGTAACTGGCCCATCCAACCGAGACACGATACGTGAAAATTTGCCCTTCGCTGCGGTCGAGCGCGCGGCGATGATCGATCTGCCGCCCTTGGATGCATAGGCGCCGCGCACGAAATCGAGTTGGCCACCCGAGGCGCTGTACTGGTGGCCCAGCATGTGCTCGGAGTTGCAAGCGCCGGTCAAATCGATCTGAATCGTGGCGTTGATCGAGATGACATTATCATTCCGCGCAATGATCTGTGGGTCGTTGACATAGTCGACCGGTGCGCTCACGACGGCCGGATTGTCGTTCAAGAAGTCGTACATCGCCTTCTGACCCATGGCGAAAGTGAAGACGGTCTTGCCGCGATCAATTGCCTTGCGCCGGTTATTGACTACCCCGGCGCGCACGAGATCAACGAGGCCAGGATTTAATGCCTCGGTGTGAATACCGAGATCGTTGCGGCCTTTCAGTTCAGCACAGACGAGGTTTGGCAAGGCCCCAACACCCATCTGCAAGCAGGCGCCATCGGGCACCAGGCGCGCGATCGTCCGGCCGATCACTTCATCTTCGGCCGCAGGTCCGAGTACAGGGAGCTCGAGCAGCGGTACGTCGTGCTCGACAATGGCGTCTACCTCGGACACATGGAGCTCCGCCCCAGCACCATTCACGCGCGGCATGTTCTTGTTGACCTCGACGATGAGCCGCTTGGCCGCGCGGGCGACCTTGGTCGAATAATCGTTGCCGGTGCCGAAGCTGAAATAGCCGTGGCGGTCCATCGGCGAGACGGTGCAAACGAAGGTGTCGATGCCGATCTCTTCGATCAGAAGGCGGGGTGCCTGATGGAAGTTGTTGGGCACATAGTTGATGACCTTGCGGTCGCCGTCCTCGGCGCCCCGCTTGATCAGTGCTCGCTCGGTCTCGGTGATGAACATGCAGTACGGGCGGACGCGGTCGTTCAGCTCGTAGCGAAGGATCGTCTTTCCGGCGATGCTGGTGGCCTCGAAGTAATAGACATTGAGATTCTCGATACCGCCGGCTTCGGCACGATCCGCCAGCGCCTTCAGAAGTGCTGGTGGCTCGGTCATAGCCATACCGAATGAGAGCTTTGATCCCGAAGGAATGGATGACACTGCCTCGTCGGGCGTGGTCAATTTCGATTGGTATCGCGCGTCGATATCCATCGTCGTGTCTCCCGTTATTCAAGCGTTCAGTAATTGGCGGCTTCTTCCGGCGAATGGCCGCGGCGATGGACGAGCATGGTGCGTTCGAAACTCATCACCTCGGCGTCGTCCTGGTTAATACCCCGCGTCCGGACTGTGACGATCCCCTGGGTTGGTCGGCTCTTGGACTCACGCTTATGCAGCACGGTGCTCTCGGCATAGAGCGTGTCGCCGGCGAACACCGGATGGCTCGCCTTCACCTTGTCCCAGCCGAGGTTGGCGACGACCTTGGCGCTAACCGTGCGCACGCTCATGCCGGTGAGCAACGCAAGCGTGAAGGTTGAGTCGACCAGCATCTTCTTCCACTCGGTTTTGGCGGCGTACGCCGCATCAAAATGGACCTGCTGGATGTTGAGGGTCAGCAGGGTGAAGTAGGTGTTGTCGACGTCTAGGACGGTACGACCGGGGCGATGCTCGAACACGTCGCCGGGCTCGAAGTCCTCAAAATAGAGGCCGGAGGTTTCACGGTAGCGGCGAGAGCCGACGGTCTTATAGGCGGGAAGGATCGTTTCCATGACATTGTCTCCTTCATCACAGTGGGATTGAATATGCGGTCGTTGGCTTAGGCCTGAAGCCCAGCCGAAAGGAGCGTGCGGCGTGCTTTGCGGGCGACAGCCTCGTCGATCATCTGGCCGTCTACCGTGCCGACTCCCTTGGTGTTCTCGCCGAGAATCGCGCGGGCTCTTTTCACCGCTTCGGCACTCGGCGTAAGCGCCGCATTGATTGCGCCGATTTGTGCAGGGTGAATGGCGGCCTTGGCGCTGAAGCCGAACGTTATCGCGCCGTTGACCTCCCGTTTGAGGCCGGGCTCGTCATGCAGGTCGAAGTACGGCGAATCGACTGACACCGCGCCTGCCAAAGCACAGGCGGCGATGAGGCGGCAGCGCACAAAGGCGAGAGGCTCCCAAGCGACGGTCGCGCCCAGGTCGGCCGCCATATCCGCCGCACCCAGCATCAGACCCGCGAGCCGCGGCGTTGCCGTCGCGATCGCTTCGACCGCGGCGAGGCCACGGGCGCTCTCGATCAAACCGATGAGACGGGTCGCTTTGCCGGCCGCAGTCAGGAGGCGATCGAGTATTTCAAGATGGCCGGCCGTCTCCGTTTTGGGCAGTAAGAGAAAGTCTGGAGCCGCCGTGGATCCGAGCAACGCGTTCAGATCAGAAATACCCGCGCGCGTGTCGAGCCCGTTGATTCGCAGCGCGTGTAGCGCACCATCGGAAGGGTTTCCCGCCAGGTAATCGAGAGCAGTGTTCCTGGCGCGCACCTTGTCTCCAGGTGCCACGGCATCCTCGAGATCCAAGATTGCGACATCGGCGCCGACTTGGGAAGCCTTCACAAAGCGTTCCGGGCGGGTTGCTGGAGTGAACAGCCAGCTTCGAGTGCGGATCGGCGCGGTCATGCGGTTGCCTTTCTGGATAAGTTGCGGCCCGCATCACTGGCCTCTCTGCCGGGTGCCTTTGCGTGGCTAAGCAGTTTCACCAAGTCGCGTGCCTGGATGCTTTCGAGCGAAAGCACGGCGTCTTTGATCTCCCGGCTCAACCCCGCGTCGATGCGACCGACCACGAGTCCATCGAATTTTTCGACGGATTCCTCCCATGTGAACGGACGGGAAGCGAGACCCGGGTAGTCTTGGACCTCGTGCTCAATCACGGTCCCATCTTGCAGCCGGATAGTGATCTTGGCGGGCATCTTGCGCGGATATAGAGCCGTGAACTCGTGGTTCGGACGGGTCGAAACCCTCTTCAACAGCGCTTGCACGTCGGGCTTGGCGATGCGGTCCGGCTTGAATTGTGCGGGCGTCACATCGCCATCGATGAGGGCGACCGAAAGCAGGTACGGCAAGCTGTGATCCGCCTGTTCCTTGGTCCGAATGACTTTGTCCACGCCGTAAAGTCCGCCACCGGCGAAGTCGAAAGCGAGTTGGAACACCTCCGCCTCGATCGAGACAATCTTGTTGGGATCGATTTTTTTCTGCTTGGCCAGCTCGACCATGCAATGGACCGCGGACTGCGTGTGGATCATGGAGTTATACTTCTTGATGGTGCTCTCCGTGACGCCCTCATATCCCTGTTTGTCCCAGTCGATGTCGATCTTCATCCCAAGAAGGTGGTCGATTCCCAGTGGGCCCTCGATCACTTGCAGGGGTCCCTCCACGCCACGACGGGCAAGGAACAAAGTGTTCATGGCACCGAGCGCCGACTGCGCCGAGGCGAGACCCTTCCATTGCGACAGCGGTTTTGCCCGAACGACGGCGAATGACGCATCGCTGACCGCGGCCATCGCCATGGCGTGGCCAATCTGCTGCTCGCTCAAGCCGAGCAGTCGCCCAGCGGCAGCGTTGTGCGAGAAGGCCAGCTGCGCTGTGTGGTCTAAGCCGCGCGTCATGAAGTTGGCCTGATCAACGAACCGCGACTGCACTGTGTAGCCCAGGGCTACCCCGAGCATCAGGTCTCGGCCGCTGCCGTCGACGTAGTCGGCAATCGTCAGCGCAACGCCGAAATTGTCCGCCGTATGGCAGGTTTCGCTCTGGGCCAGGAAGTTGTCCATGATATCGACGTAGCGCACGAGTGCGGTGTGCCAGAACGCGGCGTAGATCGGGTTCGCCCTTCCACCGCCGATCAGCGTGCACGGGCCGGTGCCACCAAACTCTGCAATCTGCTCGCGACAAGCCTGAACAGGGCCGGCCCCAAGGGCGGCGATGCAGCAGCCCAGCGAATCCAGGATGTGAACCGGCAGTTGCTTGCGCGACTCCGCCGAGAGGTCGTCGAATTTGGCGCGAGCGGCGTACCTGGCGAGAGCTTCGACTTGGGTCATGACGAGAATCTCCTTTTTTGGTGGACAGGTTGGCGTCTTTAAGAAGTCAGGGCGATGAAAATCCCCATCGTAACGATCGAGCTGATGACGCTGAGGAATACGGCGGAAGCTGCCTCCTCCTGCGCGACGCGGTATTGCAGCGCGAACATGATTACTATCGGCATTGTTGGAATCGCGGTCGCCAGCACCGCCTCGCTGACAATGGGATTGCCGTATCCGGCCCATCGCAATCCACCCAAGACCAGAGCGGGCTGCAGGATGTTCTTCAGGAATACGAGGAAGAAGACGTTCGAGTTGGCTTTGATTTTGCCGGATGCGAGCACGATGCCGCTGGCAAACAGAGCGACGCCCCCGGAGGCCCCTCCCAGCAGCGAAAGTGAGTGGACCAAGAGCTGAGGAATGCGGAGCCCACACAGCACGATGATGAAAGCGAGAACGGGTACCCAAACCATCGGCTGTTTGACCGTTTCCGCCAGCTTGGTTGCGGGCGATGCCAGATACTCCGTGTCCTTCGCGGTTTCACGTGGATCTCTCCCAGTCGTATCCAGTGCGAGAAGGAGAATCGTGAGTGGCACGACGGTGAGGTTGATGACGAGGCTGGCTATCGCGATCGGAATGGCGCTGAGTCCTCCGAACAGATCACCGAGGACGGCTGGACCCACGAAGGGCACTGCTGGCGCGGAAGCCGTCAGCGCGTGCAGCGCGCTGATACTCGTTGGGAAGCGAAGGACGATGCGCGAGAGCAGAAACACCGCACCGTAGAGACCAATGATGGCGAGGCACAAGGCGATGACCAGCGGGATGTCCTGACTGAGTGCTGTGCGCGACGTCGTGACGGTTCCGGCAAAAAGCGCGAGCGGTACGGCATAAAGCAGCACCATCCGATTCAGAATTGAGGCGTCGTTTCGCCCAAGGTCGTGATGCCATGCCGCCACGAAGCCGAGCAAGAAGGTGACGACCATAGGAAGGAGTGCACCCAAAACGGTGTTCAGCATTGGCGTCGTCCTCGATCACCTAGCGTTTCAAATGAGGTGAAACGCCCAGACGCTTCGGCTCTCGGTCTCCGGCGCCGCCGCTTTACGGAGCTCCACAAGCCGTCGCCAAGGAATGAAGTTCGACCACTGCCCGGTCGCCTTTGGCGATAAGATATTCCAGGTGGAGCTGAGTTCCCTGTGGAAGCACTTGACCCAGTTGAGTAAAGGTACCGGCGATAAAGTCTGCCTTGCTGCGATAGCGACCGGATGAGTACCCATCACGGTCCAATCGACGTCGTCGGCCACGTGGGTGAAAAAGGCGGCTCCGTCGCCGTTCTCCAGACCTTTAAATACTTCACGAACGTTGTCAGGTGTAACAGCCATCTGAATTCTCCTTGACGTTCTGTGTACTGGTCGACCCTTTGCCACTGCGGTGATCAGGTTCGGCCGCGATCCGCTGCCTACCGTAAGAATTTACGCAGAAGCCGTGGGAAACGCTTGTTAGCTGTTGTAAGATGCCGTTTGTTATCGTCAGCAGCAGCAACTCGCAGAGCTTGTCGGGCTGAGGTTGGTAGCCAATAACGACAGTCTCCATTGTGACTGTTGCGGAACCGATCCTTGGCTTATTTCCAAACCAGGTGGTCAGGCGGCTACGAAAGATCACGCCATGATGGAGCCCGCGACGGAGGCCAGAAACGCCATATCGTTTGGCCCATTCAGCCTGTTCGTGGCCGAGAGGTTGCTCAGGAAGGCTGACAAGCCGATACCGCTCGGTGGCCGCGCGCTCGACATCCTGATCGCACTCGCGGAGCGGCCCGGGGAAGTCGTCACTCACAAGGAACTTATCTCGACGGCGTGGCCGGATGTGACGGTGGAGGAAGCCAACCTCCGCTTTCAAATGGCTGCCCTTCGGAAGGCACTTGGCGACGGACGAGACGGTGCTCGCTACATATCCAATATTGCCGGCAGGGGCTATTGCTTTGTTGCGCCAGTTACACGCTCGAGCGCCGAGCAACTGGTTCCGGTCACCGGGATCGCTACCTCAGAGCGAGTTCAAAAATTGCCGCCGCGACTAGCGCGGATGGTCGGCCGTCATGACACCGTTAGAGCGTTGACGCAGCAACTTCAGGAGTGGCGCTTCGTCAGCATTGTCGGTCCCGGCGGTGTCGGCAAAACGACCGTGGCAATCTCGGTCGCTTATACGCTGATTGATGGTTTCCATGACGCGGTCTTCTTCATCGATCTGGCTGCGCTGACCGATCCCCAACTCGTGCCGACGGCGATAGCGTCGGCACTCGGGTTGATGGTGCAAACCCAGGACCCGCTCGTTGGTCTGCTGGCCTTTATTGGCGACAGGAAGATCCTCCTCGTGCTCGACAGTTGCGAGCACGTGATCGGCGTTGCGGCCGCGCTGGCTGAACGCGTCGTCAGCGAGGCACCACAAGCGCACATCCTGGCGACCAGCCGCGAAGCCCTTCGGGTTGAAGGTGAACATGTCCACCTATTGCACTCACTCGATTGTCCCCCCGAGGATGCCGGCCTGACTGCGACGGAAGCGCTCCGGTATCCCGCTGCCCAGCTTTTCATGGAGCGGGCCGCGGCGAGCGGCTACGACGTCGCCTTGAGCGATATCGATGCGCCGATCGTCGCCCGGAGCTGCCGCCGGCTCGACGGAGTGGCACTTGCGATTGAGCTCGCGGCCAGTCGCGTTGGCTCCCTTGGGATTCGTGGAACCGCGGAACTGCTCGACAACCGCTTCGGCTTGCTCTGGCAGGGCCGCCGCACCGCCCTACCGCGGCACGAGACCCTGAACGCGATGCTCGATTGGAGTTACAGCCTGCTTTCGGATCGCGAGAAGCTGGTCCTGTGCCGGCTGTCAGTCTTTGTCGGGGCCTTCACGCGTCAGGCCGCCGGCTCCGTTGCGTCGGAGACGGAGGCAGACGAGGCGAATGTGATCGACACGGTCACGAGCCTGGTTGCAAAGTTTTTGATATCCACGAACGTCATCAACGAAACGACCTACTATCGGTTACTCGACACCACGCGCGCCTACGCTGCTGCCAAACTCGCAGAGCGTGGCGAAGCGGATCGGATCGCCCGACGCCACGCGATCTTTTATTCCAGGTTTCTCGAACACGACGAGATCATCCAGTCATTGTTTGGCGAATATGATCTTTCCGGATACGCCCCGCATATCGGCAATGTGCGGGCAGCGCTCGGATGGGCGCTGTCAGACCATGGCGATGTCGTCGTCGGCATCGGACTCGCCACCTGGGCGGCGCCCTTGTTCATCGGACTGTGGCTGCTCGGGGAATGCAGGGGTTGGTGTGAACGGGCGCTGGCCACTCTCGACGACGCCAGCCGAGGCACCAGACAGGAGATGATCCTTCAGGAAGCCTTGGCGCTGTCGTCGATGCTCTCCAGGG
>NZ_JYMU01000088.1:0-19268 GCF_000938235.1 Bradyrhizobium sp. LTSPM299 | reverse complement strand
CCAGCGAGAGGAGGGCGATCCACGTCACTGTCGCGAGTGACCTCGACAAGATGTTGCGCATTTTTCATCGTCCATTTGGCCAACGAAGCCGCCGCGCCGAGTATGTTGGCGCGACGACTTCGCCATGGTGGACCCAGACAGGGGGACAATTGTCCGATGCAGGCAACCGTAGTTGTCGAAGCGCGACATGCAACTGAAGTCGCTAATTAAGCTTGATACTGCGCTTGGCGGTTAATTCTGGAACCGAGGAGCGGCTGCGATCGGAACGATCGCCGTTTGGCGCTGCTCTTGCATGGCCCCTCAAGCCCATCGACCCGGACCGGGTCTGTTTCAGCCTGAGGCAACCGTTATGAGCCAAGCGTTCCACTCTGAAATTACCGGGTCAGTGCAGCTACAGGCGCTACTTGCAGACCTCAACTGGAGAGTTCAACTCATAAGTTCTGATATCGCGGAAGAGGAGCAATTATCCTCAAACCTCGATGAGGTCGGCGCTTTCTGCTCGACGCTAACGGAGCATTTGAGATCGCGTCGCGACAATCTCACACGAACGATCTCTATGTTGGAGAGGCAGTTGGCGGCGATCGATCCCTGGGCACGCGCGGCGTAATCAACATCGGTTTACGAAGATTTGGCGGAAGCCCCAATGGATAAATTGGACGCGGTACGCACTTACAACGGCCGCGCTGCAGTGTTCCCGCGATTTGGGGCGCCCGGATATGTTGTGATCGCCGCCCTAGGCGGCGAAGTAACTATCGAGCATGAAGCATGGATGCAGTTGCCGCTGTGGCGGCCAACGCCGGTCGACGCGCGACGTCAGGTCGTTGACCTTGGTCAGTTGGACCTGAGGGAAGTAGTGCTTAGCGATCAGGAGAAAGCAAAGCACGCCGCTAGTGACGGCGGCGACGGTGACACCGTTCCAGAAACTGTAGAGCGTGCCGACCAGAACGGTGTATCGAGCTTTTTCTGCTTTTGGGGCATTCGTTATTCGTTCAACGGCGCTTCGGAGCGAAGCATCGCTACCGTAAAAAACTTCGATAAACGCTTCGTAACCATTGGCCTCCCGCGCGGGCCGACGCCATCGAAATCGAAAGCTTTCCCAACTTGGGAGACCTTAGCCGCGCCCCGTCGTCCCGTTCTTCCTCTCCGGACGCACGGCTTCGTAAGCCGCGGTGCGCAATCGACTTAAGCTTGATGACGAGCGCCGCGGCTAAATCGGGAACTCAGTTCGTGCGAAGCCTGAGCGCACGCTGTTAGCAAACTCGCAATCAATACCGGGCACGATCGAGCGAAGCTGCCCTTCTGCTCAGTCGACGGACCAGAAATGATCGTCCTTTCCGACAGGCGCAAGTCCGCGCGACGCAAAGTGCTCGATACGGCGCTGGTTAGGTTCGGCGACCTTTCGATGTCCTGCGCTCTGCGAGACGTCTCCGAAACCGGAGCGGCCATTCAGGTGGCTGCGCAATCAGAAGTGCCGGATGAATTCAGGTTGATAGTGCCGCGCGGTAAGACAGTCCTCTGTCGCGCGATCTGGCGCCAAGGCGCTTGGATTGGCGTGTCGTTCGTCGGGTCCAAGATCGTGCCTGGCTTGGAATGACCAGGGAACAGGCGCAGCGACTGGCAAAGGGCGATCGCGTTCGTTGGATCGGAGACGATGAAGCAACGGGTCTCGTGAGCGAGATCAATCGCTTCGGGGTTGAGATCAAATGGTCGGACGGCCTCACGACGCGGCCGTTCTTCAACGATACGAAGAAGATCGAGTTGATCGATCAGGACAACAACCGGCTTTCTTGAGACGTTGGGAGACGTCCGACGGGACTTCTCTGACACGGTCCTTCTCAGCCTGCAAAATCTGGTTCGCTGATCGGTCGTTCAGTTTCGAAGGCTCTTGGGCTAAACGATCCCTTCACTAATGCTGTCTAAGCTTGCGTTGCTTAGTCCTGAAAGTTCTTAAGTCGGACGCCTTCGCCGCGTTGAGTTTGGCGATGGCGTGCATTTTTTTACATAGTTCGAATGGTTTCCCGCGGGGGTCTAGTACGTTGACCGCCGATTAACCGTCCCGGCGCATTATCGAAGTGCGTCCAGCGCGGATCGGGAGCACTGCAGGTGAGCTTCCAACTGACCGTTCTGAAAGTGCTGGCCGGCCGGGCGGGCGGGCGGGCTACGCTCGCCGATGTCAGGCAGGCTGTCGCTATCCTTATGACGAGCGGTAAGGATTGGTCCGAGCGGATGAAGCGCCTGGCTGAACACGCACCGGGCTTGAACATTTTCGCCGCGCAGTTCGTTGTTCGCGATCCGGATGGCTGGGAAATCACGCCAGCGGGTAGGGCATTTCTAACTGAGATCGAAACGGCGGTCGCGGTTCGAACAGAACCTCCGCACCAACCCGTAGTCGATGAGCTAGGACCGGAGGCGATCGAAGCTGTCGCTGAGATTGCTCCGTTCGAGCCGCTGCCTGCCCCGGAGAGGCCGCGCGAGCGTGGGCGCCGGCGCCGCCGCGGCCTGAAAGGATGGCTGGGCCGGCGCCGGGCGTAAATCGCGCAGGCTGACGCGCTCGAAATCAAAGCCCAAGCAAAACGCCGGCGCGCCGATGAATACGGCGCGACGCAGGAACTGGGCGAGGCAGCGACCCGGCAGAACACCCCGCGCGATCGACGGACCATTTGTCAGGTAGAAAAATGGTTGCCACGCTGACGGACCTTGGTATTTCCGGCGGCCAAATTCAAGAAGTCCGCCAGATCAGGACGCGAAAAAGCGTGACCCGGGCATTGTTCGATGTACCGTCGATGCTTGCGGTCGAACGTGGCCGCGTCAGTTAAACGAGAGCCATTTAATGTCGCAGTCAGCACTACAGCGATTGCAGTGGGCGGGCTGCCCAAATGTGCTGGTAAGCTACCAATCCTGTGCCTCGTTGCTCCATTGGATGGTTGCGTTACAGACGATATCGTCCGAACAGACGGGCGTTGAACGCGCGGTCAGTTGCTCCTGCCGGCTTGGGACTTCTGCAAGCAAGTTGAACGGATTGATCAGTATCGTTCGCCGCACGCTGTTTCCCACCTTCTTTGATTTTGCGGCGAGTTACATCAACTGCGATCTTCCGAAAGTCTCACTGTTCGTTGTGCAGTGCGCTGCTCCACGGTTGTCGCTTTTCGCCCGCGCTGGATCGGCAGTGCGCGGGCGTCAGCCGGCATCGCGGCGTGCGCGTCAAGTTCGGCGCCCTTATCCAGCGACGTCCCGGCGACGCGGTCTAGATCGGCGCCTAGCATCTTGGCGCGGGTCGCGTCGCGCTGGATTGATCGTTCTGGCTTTCCGGTCTTAGCGGCCGTGTCGGAAGTAAAAGACGCCAAATTGGCGTCTTTTCCGCGGCGTCCGGTGCCGCCGTGCGTCGTTTCCGGATGAACCGCTTCATAGGCAGCCTTCCGCTTAGCGATCAGCTTCGCCCGCTGCGCGGGCAGCTTGGGCCGGCTCGTTGGCCCATAGGCCCGCCTTCTGCTCAGAGTTCAGAGAGTGAACGGGATAGCGCTGCAAAAGACCTTCGTCTACAGCGCAGGAAATCCACGAGGTCCGGCAGACTAGCCGATAGGATCGGCTTTTAAACCGGTATAGCCTTCTGTTCTTTCGACAAGACCGCTCCTATCGCTAACGCACAAAATTTGGCCCAAAACATCGTTCACCGTTAGGCGCCATCCGACAGGGGAAGTCCGCGCGGGCATGGTGAGCCTTGGTGTATGTCGTCCGGCAACGTCGTGCACCAAGGCTCTCTCTTAAAGAAAGTCCCGGAGCCTGGAGAGTTCGACAATGTGCTCCGGTGACAAAATGGACGTTACGATTGATGCCTGAGGCTTCGTATGGATCTCGTAGAGGTGGCGCGCCTTCTCAGGCTTAGCCATGAATGCCCGAATGCATTCATCTAGCGTGCCTTCTGTAATCGAGTACGGCGGCCGATCTTCTCGGCGTTCATTTGCGAAAGAGGGCCATTTGAAAAGGCCGGCGGTGGCGCTAAAGTCCACCTGCGGAGCGTCGTCAGACATTTCTTTAATTGCTACCCATAAAAAACGAGTCGGCTATGAATTGGGGGAGCATTGCGCAACCCAACCCTTCAAGCAAGCGCTACTCTCCGATCCCCTTGTTGAAGTCGACGACCTCGCTCCATCGCGCCGCATGTCGATGAGCAGGAATCGTCGCCGAGGATGCGTCGCGCGGTCATCAAAAGAACAGCCATCGCTGTCGCACTCGCCAGTAGTCGGAATAAGGGCGCGAGGGGCTCCTTTGGTCGCGAGAGAATGCGATCGATTAAACACCAGATAGTCCGACGGCATCTTTCAGCAAGTTTATTGAAGGCGAATAAGCACTAGGTACGTTGAGAACCCGTTGTTCCCGTTTTGGAACCTCGAGATTTAAATCGGTTGAAAGGAGAAACGAGTTAGCTTAACTTACTTGTACAATTTTTTTGATACGGCTGTGGGCTCGATTTTCTTGGCAGCACTACTCCGCACAGTGCTTGGGATTCACGACAAGGCCAAAATACAGCTTTTTTGACTATAGATGATACGACCGAAAATAAGCCGCTTAAAATAGGCGTGCTTTTTCTATGCGCTATTCAATTGATACCGCGCCGAAAGATGGAGAGTTTGTCATCGTCGTAGATGATGCCAGCGGGCGCTTTGATGTTGTTCAGTGGTTGGCGGCCTCTCAAGAATGGGTCCGAGAAGACGGTGAACCGAGCAACGTTCGTGCTTCCCACTGGAATCCAATTTCGAACGGAAAATATGACTTGGTGGTGAAACAGGAAGCCGGATGTTCGCTTTCGGCTCCCCCAACGCCCTCTGTGCCACCGAAGACCCAGGGCCTCCTTGCACCTTTTTCCGTCTTAACAATCGTTCCGGCAGTCGGAACGCCAGATGAGGCTGAGCCACTGGTAGCTACTCCAACGAGCGGCGAGCGGGGCGAGCGCCGGAAATTTACAACTTCGATAGCGGTCGGCTTGATCGCAATGGCGATTTTCGGATTGTACCGTCACAACGAGGTCGCCGCCTTTTTTACGAGATACCCAGACCTTCCGAATGCAGTCAGGGAG
Source organism: Bradyrhizobium sp. LTSPM299 (assembly GCF_000938235.1). NCBI lineage: Bacteria > Pseudomonadati > Pseudomonadota > Alphaproteobacteria > Hyphomicrobiales > Nitrobacteraceae > Bradyrhizobium > Bradyrhizobium sp. LTSPM299. The sequence continues at coordinate 14,194 of NZ_JYMU01000088.1, read as the reverse complement.
AAGGTTCCGCTGGCGAGCCGGGAACTGCGCAAGTCCGGCCTATCGGCGCCTCAGCCACAAGATGAGTCCAATCCGACCAACGCCGCCGACGCCGCGCAACTCCAGCAGGTCACAGAAACACCGGATATGAAAGCGCGACAAACGTCGAAGAACGATGAGCGCTTAAATTTGTTGACGAACGAGCTTGCCGAGGCGCGGCGCACCATGGACGGAGCCAATCTCCAGGTGCGAGCAGAACTCGCTAAGGTGCAATCGCTCGAGCAAGAGCGCGACCAAACTGCTGCCCTTTTGAAGCAGTCCGCCGCAGCGCAGCAACAGCTGGCGGCAACCGCCGATCAATCTCGCAGTGCGCTCATAGCGGAACAGGCGCGCGTCGCAGCGCTGACGGACGAGCTGGCGGCCGTGCGCCGCGACCTCGAGTCGAAGACTGCGGAGACGAGTAAGGCGAACGACGATGTGAAACAGCTCAAGCAGATGGCCGAAACCGAGGCAGCGGAGCTGCGGCAATCCTTGCAGCGCGACAAGACCACCGCCGCAGCGCAGCAACAGCTGGCGGCAACCGCCGAGCAGTTTCGCAGCGCGCTCGAAGCGGAGCAGGCGCGTGGCGCCGCGCTGATGGACGAGCTGGCGGCCGTGCGCCGCGACCTCGAGTCGAAGACTGCGGAGACGAGTAAGGCGAACGACGATGTGAAACAGCTCAAGCAGATGGCCGAAGCCGAGGCAGCGGAGCTGCGGCAATCCTTGCAGCAGGAGCGCGACAAAACAACCGCCGTAGGGCCGCAACAGCAGACGTCAACCGCCGAGCAGTTTCGCAGCGCGCTCGAAGCGGAGCAGGCGCGTGGCGCCGCGCTGACGGACGAGCTGGCGGCCCTGCGCCGCGACCTCGAGTCGAAGACTGCGGACACGAGTAAGGCGAACAACGATATGAAACAGCTCAAGCAGATGGCCGAAGCCGAGGCAGCGGAGCTGCGGCAATCCTTGCAGCAAGAACGTGACAATGCGTCCGCCCTGGCGCGTGATCTTAATACCACGCGGCGCGAACTTGCGGCTCGCACGGGATCCGATCGCTTGACGAGTAGCCAGGGCGTTCAGGCGAAGCCGATTACGGATCTTGCCGCGGCGGAATCGCAAGAGGTGCAAGAAAGTCCGGAAGCGACGAAGCTGCTCGCGCGAGCCAGGGCGCTTCTGACCCAGGGGGATATCGGCGCGGCCCGGATCGTGCTCGAGCGCGCTGTCGAGGCAGGTAGCGCCAGGGCCAGCTTTGCATTAGCGGAGACGTATGATCCTAACATTCTTACTAGCTGGGGAACGTACGGGACTCGCGGCGATGCGTCGAAAGCCGACGAACTCTACGCGAAGGCGACGGCTGGCGGCGTTCGCGAAGCGAAGAGTCGAAGCGACGCGCTGCGTAAGTGACATCATCTATATGCACTTGCCAGCGGGGCGCCAACGGCGGGAATAAAAGGGTTTTATTCAGGGGTATTTCAATGAATACGCTTTTTAGAACCAATTTCTGGAAGCTGGTTTCTGCATTGGCGGTTGTCATATCGATCGTATTACCGGGCGACGTTGATGCGCAGACGCAAGGCGGGCGCGCGGCACGTAGCGCTTCTCCGTCGGTGGTGCAAAAGGCGGCAATGAACGCATGGACCGTCGGTCTTGCTGGCGGCCAGCTCGAGGGTGCGCCTATCCGTTTTGCTGCCGAGATCGCTCGCGCCGTTGACGACGGACAGAACCTGCTCGTCCTACCTATCGTAACGAGGGGTCCCGTTGAAAATATGAACGCGCTCCTCAATCTACGTGGCGTGGATATGGCGATAGTCAATTCCGACGCACTTGAGGAATACAAGATACAGGCGCCGGACATTCAGAAACGCATCGTCTATCTTCTGAACCTGTTCCCGTCAGAGCTGCATATCTTCGTTCGTCCAGAGATTCAAAGCCTGAAGGATCTCGCCGGCAAGAAGGTCAATTTCAATACCCTCGGCACAGCTGCCGCCTATTCGGGACCACTAATCTTCAGTCGATTGGGCCTTGACGTTGAAAAAACGTTTATTCCGCATCAGGTTGCGCTGGAACAGATGCGCAAGGGCGAGATCGCCGCCGTGGTATTCATCACGTCAAAGCCAGTTGACGCTTTCGTTCGGGGGCGCTGGGATCCTGGCTTCAAGTTCTTGCCGGTGGCGTACGAAAGCAAGTTCGAGGACTACTATCTTCCGACGGTGCTGGAGGCGAGCGATTATCCCAACCTGATCAAGCAAGGCGAACGAATACCGACAATCGCAGTTCCGACGGTGCTGCTTTCCTTCAATTGGCCAGCAAATTCGAACCGTTATCAACGAGTCGCCCGTCTCGTAGATTACCTGTTTTCCCGAATTGATCGATTACAGGGACCGGGCTTCGACCCGAAATGGAAGTCGATCAATCTGGCCGCGACGGTCCCCGGACTGGTACGATCCTCCTCGGCGCAAGCATGGCTCGATCGTCAGGCTCGTGCAAAACAAGTATCGCAATGAGGACGGTTGCCATAACTATGTTCGTAGCGATTTCGTTTGCGAGCGAAATTGCTCCGGCTCAGGATATCCAGCGCTCGCCGCCAGCGATTGGTAATTGGGTGATTAGTGAGACGACTTCGCCTGTCGATTATTCGCCCGTCGTCGTTGTTGTCGCCCGGTCCCGTGAAGGCGAACCCGGCTCCGAGATGCAGCTCTCCATCGACTGCCGCAAAGGCCAAACCAATCTCGTTGTCACAGGGCAAACCATATCGGGCCCCGGCTCAGATTATGCCATTTCGTACCGTATCAATAGCGACAGGCCGGTGCAGATTGGGGCGAGCGCGACCGGCCTTGGGGCCGGAGCTGTTTTACAAGTTGATGTGATACGCTTGCTGCAGTCACTCCCTGAGGAGGGCGACATTGCCATCCGTCTCGCGCCCCGAACGGGCACGGCGCGCGAGGGTACTTTCTCGCTCGAAGGACTGAAACCAGCGCGTACTAAGCTGGCGGCCGCTTGTAAATGGCCCCAAGCGGTTGCTAAGCCCCGCAACTAGTGTTTCATCATCTAGTTACTGAAGGGAAATTTATAATGTTCGGATTTGCTAACTCTGTTAGAGCCGTGGTGGCGCTCGCTCTTCTCATCGTTACGCCGTGTTTGGCAGCTCAGGAAAAGAAACACCCAACAGCGCCGGCCTTAAAGCGGGATACGTCTGCCGAGAAAGCGCATCGACTTATTCTGCAAGTAAATAGCAACGAGCCGGCGATGATGAATCTCGCGCTCAACAATGCAGTCAACGTCGCACAATACTATCGAGACCGTGGCGAGAAAGTATCGATTGAGGTCATTACGTTCGGTCCAGGCCTACATATGCTGCGCGAGGACACCTCGCCGGTAAAGGCACGGATCGAGACGCTCGCGCTGAGCACACCAGAGATCTCCTTCAAGGCTTGCAGCAACACTCAGGAAAATATGCGAAAGGCTGAAAATAAAGACATTCCGCTAATTCCGCAGGCGCAACTCGTGAAGTCCGGCATCGTACGCGTCATGGAGTTGCAGGAGCAGGGCTGGTCATATGTGAAACCGTAATGTCGCCATCTGAGGTTGCGCTAACCCAACACCTTCCGAAAGCGGGCGAACCTTTGCCCCAAGCGCAAGGTGGGGCGGGGTTCATGTTCAATCATTTCTTGATCTTTGGTGACGAACCTATGCTTTTCCACTGCGGCCTGCGGAGGATGTTTCCGCTGGTCTCGGAAGCAGTCGATAGGATTATCCCTATCCAAAAGTTGCGCTGGCTGGGCTTCGGTCACTTCGAGGCTGACGAGTGCGGTTCGATGAATGAATGGCTTGCCGCTTCCCATCATGCCGAGGTGATGCACGACGCGGTCGGATGCCGAGTGTCCGTTGGAGATATGGCGGATCGTCCACCACGTGTGCTTGCCGATCGCGAGACTGTCGATCTGGGTGGCAAACGAGGTCGTTATATTGATACCCCCCATGTCCCGCACGGATGGGACGCTGGCGTCGTGTTCGAAGAAACCACTGGCACCCTTTTGTGCGGCGACCTCTTTACGAGGCTTGGTGGCGGTCCGCCTCTAACCGGGAGCGACATCGTCGGCCCGGCGATGGAGGCTGAGGATTTCTTTGCCCTGACAAGCCTCGGCCCCACGACCGGACCCAACATAAGAAGCTGACGGAGTTAAGACCAACCACGCTTGCTCTTATGCACGGATCGGCTTTTCAGGGGGACACAGTCGGGGCACTTGACGCACTTGCAGATCGTTTTGAAGCGCGTCTTCGAGCGGCGATGACACGTTGAAGCCCTTGTTATCGTCCGTTGTTGGCGTGCGCCGTGCAAAGGCGACGCTTTCCAGTGGGTGCAAGCCCACCCGGCAATCGCTCCAGCCGGAAGCAATCGGAGCAGTCATGGAGGTAACGAAGTGGCTGAAGCCTTCGATTAGCGTGTCACGAATTGGTGACAGCGCGAGTGTGCAGGCTGCAACGCGAGTGAACGCTGAGCAAGCCCCGAAAAGGATGATGTGTAGGCCGACCCGACTGCCATGTCCATTTGCTACACCGGGATAGTGGCGGCGGCATGTACACAAGGAAAGCGCACGCAACACGGGAAGCCCCATGGCGTGGTCAGCGATGACCAACCGAACGCTCGCGAGGGACAGGTCGGGCGCCTTGGGGTGGCGGAGAGGTTCGCAGTACCGCTGAAGCCGGGTAACGCCGGGGGAGGGAAGGGACCTCAGTTCAAGACAGACGCAACAAGTAGTGAGGGATTTGGAGATTGGGCAACCTATCAACTCCGAAAACTGTTCAGAAACTGCAGAAGGCGTTGCACGCGAAAGCGAAGGCAGAAGCCGGCTATCGGTGTTATGCCCTGTACGACAAGATTAGCCGCGAGGACATTCTGGCCCATGCTTATGCCCAGTGCCGCTCCAACAAGGGCGCACCTGGTGTGGATGGTCAGGACTTCGCGGACATTGAGGCGTACGGGGTGCAACGGTGGCTTGGCGAACTGGCGCTTGCGCTCCGGGAGGAGAGCTACCAACCGGATCCTATCAGAAGAGTGTTTATCCCGAAGGCCAACGGCAAACTCAGGCCATTGGGCATCTCGACCGTGCGGGATCGGGTCTGCATGACGGCAGCGATGCTGGTGCTGGAACCGATCTTCGAAGCCGACCTTCCACCAGAGCAGTATGCCTACCGTCCCGGGCGCAATGCCCAACAGGCGGTGGTCGAGGTGGAGGCGATTGCGAACAATTGATTTCGGATATCGAGGAATTTGTGACCGGCGAACGATCTGAATTCGCAGAAGAAACGGATCGCGTGCTGGCCACGGTTCTATTCACGGACATTGTGAACTCCACCACGCGAGCGATCGATATGGGAGACCGACGCTGGCGCGAGCTGCTTGACTCGCACGATCGCTTGGCAAAGCAAACGGTCGAACGGCATCGTGGCAGGCTCGTGAAAAGCACGGGGGACGGCATTCTGGCGACATTCGACGGCCCCGGCCGAGGGGTTCGCTGCGCGCTCGCGCTTGGTGCGGCGGCGCGGCAGATCGGGCTACCCCTACGCGCCGGACTGCACACCGGCGAGATCGAGGTGCGCGGTGATCACGTAGGCGGAATTGCAGTTCACGTCGCTGCGCGCGTAATGGGACAGTCAGGCGCTGATCAAGTACTAGTGTCGCGTGTCGTCACCGATCTGGTCGCTGGGACCGAACTCAAGTTTGCGGAGCGCGGCTTGTTCGCGCTGAAGGGAATCCCAGGATTCCTGGGATTTGTTCGCTGCGTTCCGACAACCGAACGGTCTCGAGCCCCAAACAGGCCTGATGGAGAAGACCTGTCATCCGAATCTGGCCCATCACGCCAGTTAGTGCGTCGCAGCGGCACGTCCGGAGTTGAGGAGAGACCGGAGTGATCGGCCGAGGTGCAAACCGCGCGAATGACCCATCTCAGAAGTCAGCCATGCGGCGGACCGACCGAACTCGAACGCTGCGCCTTTCGCTTTCAGGCGAGTCGCCAGTGATAACCGCTCAAGGATTGAGTTGTGCGCCTGGCGTAGAGCGAGAAATTTTGAGTTCTTCCTCGTTCATGTCTGCCGATACGTCGGCGAATAGGGGCGTACTTAGATAGCGTTCGCCGGTGTCGGGAAGCATGCAGAGAATGTTTGCTCCTTTGTCCGCCTCGGCGGCAACCTTCAGCGCCCCTGCAAAGGTCCCACCCGACGTGATGCCAACAAAGATGCCCTCCTTGGTGGCGAGGTCCTTGCTGCAGCGAATCGCGTCGGGGCCGGAGATCGGCAGGACACGATCGATGACCTTCATTGCAACCGCATCGTCGGTGAGTTTGGGGATGAAATCAGGCGTCCAGCCCTGCATGGGATGGGGCTTAAACGTCGGATGCGGTGCGGCTGGCGTCCCGTCCAGGTTTCGCTCTTGCTTGATATGACTGTTCAACAATTGTGCATCTTCCGGTTCGCAAACGACGATCTTCGTTTCGGGACTCTCCTTGGCAAGCACCCGCGCGACGCCCTTCAGTGTTCCGCCAGTTCCATAGCCCGTAACCCAATAATCCAGCCTTTCCCCGGAGAAATCGTCGAGGATCTCACGGGCCGTCGTGCGTGAATGAATATCGGGATTGGCCTCATTCTCGAACTGCCGGGTCATGAACCAGCCATGTGCCTTGGCAAGCTCGATGGTCTTGTTGATCATGCCCACAGCGCGCTCAGCGGCGGGAGTTACGATGACCTTCGCTCCAAGGAAACGCATTAGCTTGCGCCGCTCGACGCTAAACGGCTCCGCCATGGTGATTACAAGCGGGTATCCCTTTGCTGCGCAAACCATCGCAAGACCGATTCCGGTATTTCCACTCGTCGCCTCTATCACCGTCTGGCCAGGCTTAAGCTCTCCTGACTTTTCGGCCGCCTCGATTACTCCCAAAGCCAATCGGTCTTTCACCGAACCAAGAGGGTTGAAGGCTTCAATTTTTACAAAGAGGTTCACGCCTTGCGGCGCCAGACGATTGATCCGCACGACCGGCGTATTGCCAATCGTTTCAAGGACATTCTGGTATTTCCGTCCCATGCCAGTCCTCCAATAATGCGTTCTGCGACGATAATGTCGTGCGTCCGGTGGCCACGGGCAGTGTCCGCCGGCGAATGGCCTATTCTCGGTCATTGTACCCGGCGGAACCAGCGTCTATGCTTTGGAAGGCCAAAATAAACTGCTCCAACCCGGAGGACCTTTGGCCGGCGAGCGCGTGGAACGGCGACTTGCGGTTGTGCTGGCGGCGGATGTCGCCGGCTACAGCCGCCCGATGGGTCGCGACGAAGAACGCACGCTCGCGAACTTGAAGTCGTTCCGAAAGACGCTTGTTGATCCCGCAATCGCGGCCCATCGCGGCCGAGAACGAAATGAATTGTTCGGCATCCACCGACAAAGCTTTAGAGATGATGCACGGCGCCGTGCACCGTGCGATCGCAGACGATGCCGACGCGATCAAACGCGGTGATCCGCCGCCATGTAAGACGAAAGACACGAAAGATTGGCACACTCACGCCCAAGCTCTCGAAGACGAGATGGCACGTCGGAACGTGCCATTCATACCGCACGATTTTAGGATGACACGGGCACGGCGCTCGACGTTACCAGCCGAGCGACCGTTATTATGCCGAAGCGTTACGGTTCTTGCTGGATATGCCTGGGAAATCCGCACCGTTAAGTTGCCGCCACAAACGCCACCCCGATACGATCTTTGCTGCGCCAGACAACGGTGTATGTTCGCCGAAGCTCGCCTTTAATCAAGACGAAGTTGTCCGGAATACCTACGGGTGAAGCGACTACAAGTGCTGCGCCGGTATCGGAGAAATTGCGCACAACGCAGTCGATCACGCTGCCGCCGAATGTAATAGAGCCGGCTTTTAGTGTTCGGCGTCTCGCACCGCGACGTCTTTCGTTCATGTCAAAGACACGATAAAGTCAATTGGTCAACGAACCGATCAACCGAATAAGTGCTTGCTGCTCAGGCCCCATCCGGCCGTGGGCGAGGAAGTCGGAAATCTCGATCGTTTCGGAAGAGCCGCCTGAAGAGAGGTTGGCTTGATGGATGACATGCACCCTCCCGTCATCGGTCCGATAGAGCGACCAGCGGTCACCATTCGAACTTAGATATATCTCCCGTTGGCTTGGCATGGATGGCGCCTTTTCACCGATAAAGGAGCGCTAAAAGGTCACTCCATCATGATAACCGTCGATCGAGCATTCTTCCACCGCGACTGGTCGAAGCTACGGATCGACCGGATGCCGTCGAGCATCATGTTCGACCAAGTCTCAGCGAAGTAATTGGAAAGAAAAAGAACACGATTGGTGCCTCGCGGGTTAGAGCTCGATTTCCAATTCCGCTGTGACGTAGCAAATGCGAAGAGCGCTGGTTGTTCCAAAAGATTAAGCTCTGATTTTAGGCAGATGTCATGGCAGTCGGGGAGGGATGGCTCAACAGCGAATACGCGATGAATTCAAAGGCCACGGCCATCTGAGGCCGGGGAGAGCCGGCCTCATGTACCGATCGCGAGCCGCATCGCTCCGAAAGCGGCTAAGCGTGCAACGGCAACGTCACTCGAGCTTCATAGGGCATGCCAAACCACAGGACGGGCACAACGAAACCGGCAACGCCGGCCGCCACGTTCTGGGCTGTCTTGAGGCCCTTGTCAGAGGCGAGTTGCTTGACCTTTTCATTGTTGGCCTGAACCTCCGCAAGGATCGCGGTGCAATCCATGTAGCGATCCGTCGGTTGCACGATAGCAAACCGGCGCCGGCGCACGTCCGGCGCAGCCGGCAAGTATTAGCTGGCCCGGTCTCAATTGTGCGCATCGACAAGACCAGCGGTGGCGTGACGTGGCTGCAAAAGGGGGCTGCGATTAGACCCGGCTCGAGCCAGCCACGCGCGATCGCGAGCTCGAGGCCGGCGCCATACTCCGCCGCGGTCGCCTTGTCCTCGAACAGGAAGGGCCCGTTGATCTTCAATGTATATCCTGCCGTCCTGGATCGGCTCGAAGGCGCGGGCGTGCTCCATCAAGCGGCGCGCGGCTTTCTCGGGGTCGGCATAGGGGCGGTCGGTAGCGTACTTCATACGTCTGTTCCCATTTTCGGGGGATCGAAATTCGGCCGGACGTCTGCGCCGCGCTTACCGCAGGCAGCGCAGACAAAGCGCGACTCGATGTCGGAAAGTCTCACGTCATCCGGCCAGCGGTCGGCCGTGAGTGCAATCGAGTGGCTGCACCGGTGGTCCGTGCAGTAGACCGGGACGCCGAGCACGCCCATTGAGCGCACCGGCCAAAAGGCCTGAGCCAGTGGCGCTGTGGACATGCCGCTGCGCTTGGACAACGCAAAGAGCGTTGCCCACATGCCCACAGGAGCAGCAAAAACAAGTCCTTCGAGCCGCGATTCAAGATTGACCACGCGGTTTCGACGATGCCAGAAATCAAAAAGCCAGAACGCCTCGCGCCCCGGGCGACATCAAATCGGAATGGAGGGCGAGATCATCTCGGAATCCTGGGCAAGATCAAATCGGTACACCCGGGCGAGATCATCGGAATCCGCACTCTGATTGGCGTTAGGCTGGCGAAGGTGAAGAAGTCCGGCGGCTTTCACACATGGTCTGAAGGCGAAATCGCGCAGTATAAGGCGCGGCATCCATCCAGAACAAAGGCGAGACTAGCTCTCGAGCTACTGCTCAGCACCGGCCACGCCCGCAGTGACATCACACGCATGGGCAGCCAACACGTGAAGAACGGCAAGCTCTCGATGCGGCGGCAGAAGACGAATGTTCAGTTCGATATCTCGTTGTTGCCTGATCTTGTCACTGAGCTAGCCTTGCACGCGAGCGCCGGCTCAAACATTCAGCCGCTCACTTTCTTGGTAACTGAAACCGGCAAGCCGTTCACTGCGGCTGGATTTGGTAATTGGTTCGCCGATCGCTGCGTTGAAGCCGGCGTACCCGGCCGGGCTCACGGCCTTCGCAAGGCCTCCGCAGTCCGACATGCCCTAAACGGTACCACAGCGTTCGAACTGATGGCATGGTATGGTTGGAAGACGATCAACGAAGCACAACGATACGTCGAAGAAGCAAACCGCATCAAGCTAGCCGAAAGCGCTGGAGCGAAGGTCATAGCTCACCTGTTGATCCGGTGAGCCAAATCAAGCCGCAAGTTAGGGCGCGCCGGCGCCGCCGCAAGTGCAGGCGTGCGGCCCGGTCCATGGCTGGTCCTGGTGGTTCTCGCAGACTTAACCAGTACCCTCGCAGAGGATGCAGGGCGTGGTCATGACGAGAACATCCACACTGCAGCTTGAAACACCGCCCAAAAAATAGCGATAGTCCAGCCGATCATGGCTGTCACGCTTAAGAGGATCCAAGCAATCTTGACCACATAGGCTCCTTCGCGCGGCCCCCTCAAAAACCTCCCCGACCCAGTGAAACTTGAAGGTGGGACCGCCCGAAAGTTCGGAAAAGCAGACGGTCCCTACCAGCCACTTCCAATTGCCCCTTGCCGTTCAACAGGAGCTATAGCCGGCACTTCAATTACGGGGTGTCGGCCCGACTGGTTTCGGGATGTTTCTCATTTGGTGCACTGCCCAATCCGGCAGGTGCAATGCACGGTCACGCCAGCGACCTCATTTGCTGGAACAGTTCTTTGACCTCTGTCACCCGCAGCTTCGTGCCGTTGGGCATGTGGTCCAAGAGCATGTGACGCGCGCCGACCGCGATCTCGCCCCGGCGGTTATCGTCCTGTGCGGCGTGATAAGCCCGCATGTCGGCCACGAACTGCCGTGCGGCCGCGGGCGGGGATCTCGAGGGGCTTTCTCCGTATGGGCATAAGCCTCAGATAGATATCTGGGGCGGGCTTTGCGAATCGGCCGCGCCGTAGTCCGGGTGCAAGCAACAATGCGAAAAGCGAAAACCCCGCCTTGGGGGGAGCGGGGTTTTCTAGTGGGCTTGAAGCAGTAGTGGTTGACGACCTGCCGCTTCAATCATCAGTCAACCGAATTGGTAAAAGGTTCAAAAGAGAAACCCCGTAGGCTGGTGCGGAACAAAACTCCGTATCTCTGCGGAATGGCGTCAGGCGAATAGGTCCTTTCCGGGCTGCATCATCCCCACATAGGTCCCGCTCTCGTGATACTCGAGCCAGCAGCGTGCGATCGCGAACTGTAGACCAGCCCAATATTCCGCAGCTGTCGCCTTGTCCCCGAATAGCATCTTGCCGTTGATGATCTCGATGTAGATTCGGCGGTCCTGGATCGGCTCGAAGGCGTTGGCATGCTCCAGAAGACGCCGCGCGGCCTGTTCTGGGTCGGCGTAGGGGCGGGGTTCAGCGTACTTCATCCGTCATTTAGATCCGGCTTTGTCGTCGGCTGCTCTACGGCTTCCGTGGCTCTCATCCGCAATTTTTTCAACTGTCTCGAGTGCACGCCGTCTTGCTGCCGGGTCTTTGATCGAGCGAAACGCCCGTAGGACACGAAATGCGTCCAACGCATCCTTAGACTTCTGTTCCTTGGACAAAACCCTATCCTAACCGTCGGTGCATCCCGTACATTCGCCGCTTGCGTTGGACACTCATTCGCGCGGATTGCGTTTTCGGTCGGATCGCGCGCGCGTCGACGGACAATGCTCGATGCACGGAAACCTTTCGATCTCCAAGAAAACGAAGCATCCTGTTGAGTTCTACGAGTCTCTGTTCAATTTCCCTAACAGACTTAAAAACGCGGGTCGGTCTATTCATCAAAAGCCCCTTTAGAAAGGGGCAGGATGCCATCACTGCACGACGCAGACAACCTAGACATCGGAAGCATTCGAGCGTTCGCGCTGGTGAACGGGGGCGCTGCCGGTTGTGCACGCCTGCAAATGAGCGCAAGAGTCAGCAGACGCCTTTGTTGAAGTTAATCACCTCGCTCCAATCCAGCCGCGTGTCGACCCAACCGACGCGGCCGCAGCCGGTACAGGCGAGGTGCGCGGAGATGTCGTACCAGTCTCAGTCAGGAAGATCGGCCAGCTTCAGCCGGCCGCTGTGGGGGCAGTTGACGCAGTAGACCAGCACCGTCTTGAATTGTTTGCCCGACGCGCCGACGGACTCCCGATCGACGGGGCCGGCCCAGTGGCGGAGGAAACGAGCGGGCTTTCGTCGCAAGGGCATGACGCATGAAAACGCCGCTCGATGCGGCGCGCAAATTATCGATCGGTCGTGGCTCGGAACAGCGGCGAGCTACCGCGCGTCATGGGTGTGGACAAGGGGCGGCCGAGACGAGGACATTCGGTGACCTGGAGGCCAGGGAGAAAGAATGCCTACAGCAACGGGGTGGGATCCACTTCATCCAAATTCACCAGAAAGACCACCCGGCGGTCTCGTGTTGCATTCCGTGCGTCGTCGTAGCGCGCTCTTTCGTCTGCATGAGCCAGGCGTATGCGAAGAATTGAGCAGTCATCGCAGAGAGGTTTGCCGCTCGAATGAAGCGATTTGAGTTTGGCTTGAACCCTCTCGTCGGCAAAGAAAGCCTCGGCCTCGAAATGTTTTTTGGCGGCGATGGCTAGGATTGGCTGGCGGTCAGCTTCGACGACGAAGACTGAACGGGAGAAGGTTTCGCTCACTTTTTTGACTCCCGCCCGGTCTCGACCAGCCGGCCGAACGCGTCTGACCGGGATGTATCGTTAGCCGCGGCCCATGCCTCGACCTTAGCGAAATACGGCAAGCACGGTCGAAATGCGAATGAAGCGCCGCCGCCGCGCCAGCCGCACCGGCTGGCCTCACATGCCAGGCGGTTGCGGGGGTGAAACGACAATGGCGCGGACCTGCGGGCTCCGCGCCTTTATCTTCCCCGTTGCTCCCATGGATTTTGGTTTGAGCGCCCTCCGCTTCATCGTCGCTGTTTGGATCTTTTTTGACTTCAAGGCCCCGGTATTTACGTCTTTCATGAACGTCCCCCCGTCGAACTTCCCGCAGCAGACAATGAGGCGACATTGCAGCGGTGTGGAGTCCAAATCGTGCCCACCGCTGACGAAGCTTTCGAGTGTTGCGAAACTGCGACGCATGCCGGCCGGAGGAACGGGAATTCATGATCCCATCCGGATCCGTTTCCGGCGGCCTGTGGATAGGCTGTGGATGGGCTGTGGATGGGCTGTGCATGACCACAGCATGCCGGATCGGGCGCGCCAACTTCCCCAAGCTGAACCAGCGCCAGCGGCCTCGCCAGAGTCACGGCGGGCCCTCCGACGGGCCCGGTTCACCTCGGCGGAAAAATCCAGCGCTCATATCCAGTTCATTACATCGAGGCCAACGGCGCTCGGCGCTGGTCCTACATGGGCAGACAAGCTTGCCAGAAGCAACGAAACGGCTAAGACGACGCCGCAAATTACAAGAATCTTTAGCGCTTCGTCGGCGGAAGGACCCCGTCCGCGGGAAAGAACGCTTGCGACGGCATTCATTGCGACCTCCAAGTTTCGCCAATGAGGCAAATCTGAGTGTTTGCTGAAAGGGCGTTTTTTCCGTCAAAAAAATCCGGCGCTCAAATCCAGCCCGTAGCTTGCGAAGAGCAGAGACACCAACAAACCGACACCGCAAAAAATGACCAGCGTCTTGAACGTTTCGACATCGCCATCGATGTGCGACACACGGAAGAGGGCTTTTGCGATTGCGGCCATTTTCAACCCCCGGTTCGGCTCCACGAGCGGAGCATCGTAGATGCGACGATAACTCAACCTCTGAGCTGCAAATGTGCACTGGATCAGAGAGCGGGCAAAGCCTACGTCGTGAGACCGCTCTGTGACTGCGGCAAGGCGCGCGCTCGCTCTTGATCGCGGGCCATTCTTTCCTCGCGCCGCCTATGGAAGAACTCCCTCAACCACCTGCCCAAATCAGCGGATCGCCGAAGGTGAGCGTCTTTCAATACCTCTGCTAAATCCGCAAAATGAAGGTCGTCAGACATAGCCGAATCCCCTTTGTCCAATGACAGGAGGTGAGGCCGGTTTGTTTCGGTGCCTGCTTCGTGTGCTACTTTGCAGGCAGCTTCACAGGGACGTGCGGAGAGTTGCTTACCACCCGCGGGCTTCCGTCCGGATAAACATGTCCTTGGGATCTGATAACGGCTTCCAGCAGAACAATGAATTTCTCTGAGAGCATCGGCGTCGCCTCATGATGAGGA
>NZ_JYMU01000087.1:0-116316 GCF_000938235.1 Bradyrhizobium sp. LTSPM299 | reverse complement strand
GATCGGGTAGGAGGAAGCCTTGCGGCTTCCCCCTCCCACACCACTGTACGTACGGTCCCGTATACGGCGGTTCGTCAGGCACGATTGAGGTGGCGGTGCAATCCGATGAGGGACGGAAGACCGAGTTGCGCAAAGAAGGCGGCGCGATAGGCATCGTTCATGTGGCTGGCCCCGGCATTCCACCAAGGACCGCGGCCATTGGAGGCCGACCGCCATGCCCGCTCCGGATCGAGCCCACGTTGCATCAAGCGTCTGAGGCGTGTCCGAGGTCGTTTCCACTGGCGCCAGAGGACGCAGCGCAATTTGCGCCGCATCCAGCCGTCAAGCTCCTCGAACACCCCTTTGGCCTCCGCCAGCCGGAAGTATTGCAGCCAGCCGCGCAGGATGGGGGTTAAGGTTTTGACGGTCGATGCCAGAGTTCGTCCACGCCCTTGGCGCAGTGTCGTCCTCAGCTTGCTCCGCAACCGCTTCACGCTCTTGACCGCCACCCGAAGGCGCGGTTGCTGGTGGGCGGTCATGGTAAAGCCGAGGAAGGTCCGCACCCAGGGACGGTCAACCGCGCTTTTCGCTGCGTTGACCTTGAGCCGCAGTCGCCCGGTCAGGAATCGCGTGATCGATGCCATCACCCGCTCGCCGGCCCGCCGCGTCCGAACATAGATGTTGCAGTCGTCAGCGTAACGGCAGAAGGCATGGCCTCGTCGTTCGAGTTCCTTGTCCAGATCGTCGAGCAGGATATTCGACAGCAGTGGCGACAGAGGTCCGCCTTGTGGCGTGCCTTCGCTCCGCGCCGGCGTAATCCCGCCCGTCATCAATCCAGCCTGCAGGTAGCGGCGGATCAGCCGCAGCACCCGTTTGTCCGCAACCCGGCGCGCCACCCGTGCCATCAGCACGTCATGGTTCACCCGGTCGAAGAACTTCTCCAGATCGAGGTCGACGACGAAGCGCCGACCCTCGGCCACGTGCGCCTGCGCGGCAAGTACCGCACCGTGCGCGCTGCGCCCCGGACGGAAGCCGTACCAAGCCTCGGAGAAGTCTGGATCGAACAGCGGCATCAGCACCTGATGCATCGCCTGCTGGATCAGCCGATCCACCACCGTCGGGATGCCGAGTTGGCGCATCCCTCCGCCGGGCTTGGGGATTTCCACCCCGCGCACCGGCTGCGGCCGGTAGCGGCCTTCCAGCAGTTCTTCCTTGATGCGCGGCCAGTGCTCCTTCAGGTGCGGCTGCAACTGCTCCACGGCCATCCTGTCGATGCCCGCAGCGCCCTTGTTCGCCATCACCCGATGGTAGGCCGCCATCATGTTCGCTCGGCTGACGATCTCCTCCATCAGCCGCACTTCCACCTCCGGAGCGGAAGGTTGCGATCTCGCCGTGGCGATTGATGCACCCATTCCCTGCTCTGGCGGCTTCCGGCCGCTACCCTCGGGATGGGCACGACGCATCTCAGCGTCATCGTCTGCATCTGTTGGCACCATCGACAGACCGGCCTCCTCCGGTACTCGACGTTCGGCCCTTCGCCGGCTTGGTGCTGCCGGCTACTACAGCCTCGGCTGACTTCTGCCGTCCCATCCCGGCGCCTTGCGACGCCGGTAGCACACCCGTTGCCGGGGGCAGCACGACAGACCTCCCAGGGTAAGACGCATGACCTTCGTGCCATATACCTGTCGCATCTACGGCCGCACCTTCCGGGTGATATCGGGCTTTGGGCTTTTGGGCTCCCTCGCCCAGGTGCGGACGCCTCATATGCGCTTGCTGTTCGTCAGGCCGGCACTTTGCTTACAGCTTCCTTCAGACCCCGCCTCGCGACGACGCCCTTGCTGTTAGGCTAACGGTTCCTATCACCAGGGTCCGTAGAGGACTCTCACCTCCAAGTCATCGGTCAGACACCACTCCGACCAAATCGCCCCAGTCACGCCGCTCCGCGCCATGCCTGGCGCACCCATGAAAAAAGCCCCGGCCGGAGGCCGGGGCTTTAGACTGTTCGCCGGGAGAGATCAGTACTTCGCAACCACCGGGCTGTTGAAGTGATAGTTGAAGCCAACGCGGACGATATGCTCGCGGGTGCTCACCGACGTGTTGTAACTCGGCGCCGGCACGAAGGCCCCGCAGACCGCCGTGGTACAGGCATTGGTATAGTTCGTCTTGCCGAGGTCGACGTAGAGATACTCCGCCTTAAACGACCAGTTCCGCGACGCCATCCACTCGCCGCCTGCGCCCGCCGTCCATCCGACGCGCGTGTCCGAGAACGTGCCGGCGTAGACGTCAGCCGTCGTGGTGAAGCTCGCAGCCGTCGACGACTTGACCTGCCCATAGGCAAGGCCGCCCGTGCCGTACAGCAACAGGTTTGGAGCAGCTAGGAAGCCGACGCGGCCACGCACGGTGCCGAACCAGTCGAGGCTGGTGGAGACGCTGTGAAGGAAGCTGCCGGCGAGCGGTGCCACCAGCGGCTGAACCACCGTGTCAGTCTGCCGCGTCCCATTCCAGTTGATGTCGGTCTCGAAGCCAGCGACCCAGGTCGGCGAGAACTGATAGTTGTAGCCGAACTGGCCGCCGGCCGTTCCGTCCACGTTATGCTGGCCGGCCGAATAGCTCCGTATCGGGTTGTTCGTCAGCGGCCCACCGCACAGTACGGCAGGGTTGGTGAAGCAGCCCGACGGCGTCAGGCTGTAGCTGGAGTCATTGATCGCGGCGCCGGCGTTCAAGCCGACATACCAACCGGTCCATGGCGTTTCGAGAGCCAGTGGGGGCGGTGCCTTCGTATAGCGCGGCGCCATATCCGCGGCGGAAGCTGCCCCTGTTCCAACGATCGCCAGCAGTGCTGCGAGCGCCAAAGCTGATCTGCGCATTTCAATTCCCTCCGCTCAAAAATTCACTAGAAATGTTGAGACAACCTGCAACCGTTCAGCCAATACCGCCACAAGGAACTCAGCTTCGGTGCGCTGGATGCGACTGATTTCGGCCACCCGTTGCAACCATGCAACGAAATTCGGCCCACCTTTGCGACCAGAACGGGTGCGACCGCTTCTGAACGGCCAAAAGGGCGGAAAGCGGCGCCTCGATGGCACCGTTGAGTGGCAAATCGGGTTCCCGGGCACACAGGGGCCCCTCGGAGCGACCATGGCGCTCGGAAAGCCGGCCCGATGGCGGCCTAGACGGTCCCAAGACAAAGGCGCACGAAAGGCCCACTAAAAGGCTCAAGAAAAAGCCCCGGACAATGCCGGGGCTTTCAGCTCCGAGATGAACACCAAGGCTCAGTAGCGCGCCACCAGCGGCGCACCGAACTTGTAGCTCAGGCGAACCACCGCCGACTGGATGTCGACCGGACGCGCATCGAAGGCGTAGGTTGCAGGCGCAGCCGTGCCGGCGAGCTGGTAGCTCTTCTTCTCGAACGCGGCATAGTCGTATTCGAGGCCGACGATCCAGTTCTGGGTGATGCCGTATTCCCAGCCGGCGCCGACCGTCCAGCCATTGTGCCAGTTCGACTGAGCGCCCGAACCAGTGAACGGCGACGTGGTGTCGACCACAGAGAGATGGTTGTTCACGCCGGCATAGCCGCCCTTCACATAGAACAAATTGTTCTGCACGGCGAAGCCGGCACGGCCGGTCACCGTGACCATCCAGTCCGCGCGCCAGCTGAAGCGATCGTCAAGACCTGCGCCGAATACGTTGTTGACGAGGGTGCCCTTGTTGTCGAGGCCTGCGATCGTGCCCTCGAGACCGGCGACAAAGTTGTTGGCCTGCCAGTTGTAGCCGATCTGGCCGCCACCGAACACGCCGCTGCCGCGCTGCCGGAAGCCCTGGCCCGGGCCGAGATCGCCGAACGCCGTGGTATTGGCGGTATTGGTCCATTCCTGGTTGGTCCAGGAGCCGCCAAAGTTGCCGCCGACATAGAAGCCGGCCCAGTTGTAGATCGATTCAACGTAAGCCGGCGCCTTCGTGTAGGGACGGGCTGCGAGGTCGGCGGCCGAAGCGGCGCTGACACCGAGCGCGGTCGTGACGGTGAGCGCGGCAATCAGTTTGGCATGAGACATGGTGGCACTCCCAAAATTGTCTGATGGGTCCAGCCTTCCCAGAGAGACCCTTACCAAAAGAAAACCGGCCGATACGGCAACGCAGAATCCGCGCATGCCGGTTTCGAATCTTCTCCGCTGTTGCAGTCACGCAACTTCTAAGGGTTGTTTTAAGTGGCCATTATCCTTGATGGATTGTTACCGGCGCAACTCGCCTGTCAGCTCCGCACCGGCGAATGCACATGCTCGGGCCGCACACCAACACCGACGAAGCGCGCGATAAGTCCCTGCAGCCAGGGCACAGCCGTGACCAGCCGCATCGGGAATGGCACCTTGAGCGGTCGATCGCCCGATTCGAGCGCCAACGTGATGATGTTGTTCTGGGCGACCACCTGCATCCGCTGCGTCACGCGCACCGGAAATTCACGCCGCCGCCTGACCGCGTCGAGTTCAGCTTCGGACGGGCAACCCTGCGCGAGCTTCGCCGCCAGGATATTTGCGGTCGCGACCGCGTCCTGCACAGCAAGATTGACGCCGACGCCGCCGACTGGCGACATCGCATGCGCGGCATCGCCGATGCACAACAGACCGGGCCGCGTCCAGCGCGTCAGGCGATTGATCGCGACGGTCAGCAGCTTGATGTCATCGAAGCTGCTGACCTCGGCAATGCCGGTTTTCAGGATCGGCGCCATCCGCACGACGTCGTCGAGCAGCGCTGCGAGGCCCCTCGCCTTCACCGCGTCGTACTGTCCCTTGGCGATGACATAGGCGCACTGCCAATAATCGCCGCGGTCGAACGTCACCATCATCTTGCCTGGCTCGACGCGGGCAAACAGGTTCTCGGTCTCGTCAGGGCGGTGCCCCACGCGAAACCACAACACATCCATCGGCGCGCCGATCTCCTCGACGGCAAGGCCGGCACGTTCACGCACGGTGGAATGGCGGCCGTCGCAGGCGATGGTGAGATCCGCTTCGATCTCGATCGGCCCGTCCGGGGTCTGTGCCCGCACGCCGGCGATGGTGTCGCCGCGGCGGAGCAGATCGGTGGCCTCGGTGCTCATCAGCACCTTCAACGACGCAAAACGTTTGCCGCTCTCGCGCAGGAAGTTCAGAAAATCCCACTGCGGCATCATCGCAATGAACGGGTATTTGACGTTGATGCGGCTGAGGTCGGCGATCCGGACCGGCGTGCCGCCGAACATGCCATCGAGCTTCTGCAACTTCTGGTGCGGCAGCTTCAGGAAGCCGTCGATCAGGCCGAGTTCATCCATCACCTGCAAGGTCGAGGGATGCACGGTGTCGCCGCGGAAGTCGCGGAAGAAATCAGCGTGCTTCTCCAGCACCACGACATCGATCCCGGCGCGTCCGAGCAGATAACCGAGCATCATGCCAGCCGGTCCGCCGCCGACTATGCAGCAGCGAGTCTTGAGGGTGTGTCGTGTCGGCATCGCGGAAGTCCTGTCCGATTCCATCGTCCCGCTCGCGCTGATGATACCGCTCCAGATTGAGTTGTAGCGCCAATCCTGCATGACCGCTGCAACCTTTCAGGAAGCAGCGATGGCGTGGCGAGGTTGGCGAGCCTCTATCCGCTCGGGATGCTCCAACAAAAAAACCCCGGCCAGCGGCCGGGGTTCAGGAGCTTGCTCGAACGACGGTGTGCGATCAGTACTTCGCGACGACCGGGCCACCGAAGAGATAGTTGACGCCGACACGGACCGTGTCGAGCTGATGATGAAAGCGGTAGGTCGCGGACGCAGTCGGAAAGTTCACCGGATCAAACATCGTCACGTTCGAACTGCCGAGATCGACATGAAGGTATTCGCCCTTCACGCTCCAATGCGGGGCAAAGGCCCACTCGATACCCGCGCCAGCCGCCCAGCCGACGCGCGTATCGCTCGTGCTGCCGGCGAAGTTGCCGGAGACCAAAGGCGTGTAGACGTTGGTGACCGAACTTCGAACTCCGCCATAGGCAAGGCCGCCCGTTCCATAGAACAGGACGTTGTTCGCGGTGATGCCGACCCGACCGCGGAAGGTACCGAACCAATCAATGTGATCGCGACCAGTGGAAACGCTTGGGACGATGCCGCCGACGACGCCGGGGAAGACGATCGTCGAGGTCTGGCCGATATCGGCGCCCTGGATATCGGCCTCGAGGCCGAACAGCCATTTGTTCGTCTGCCAATTGTAGCCGACCTGACCGCCGCCGAAGCCACCCTCGTGCTTTGCACCAAGGAAGCTGGGCGTTCCGCCCGCGGCAACAGCCGGTCCGAAGTCCGCGCCTGCAGGGAATGTCGTAAACGCGGCGAGACTGCCGCCCGAATTACCCCAAGCGTAGCCCCCATTCACGCCGGCATACCAGCCGGACCAGATGTATGAGGGATCAACGGCGACAGGGCGAGCCTTGACCGCCATGTCCGCGGCCATCGCACTGCCGAGAGTTGCCAAGCTCAACGAAACGACCGCGGCCGAAGTCCATCCCAACGACTTTTGCATTCCAAATCCCCAAAAAATAAAAACAAATCCAGCCACAATGATAATTTCGAGGAGGGCTGCATGCGAGAAGGAAGGCTGCCCGAGCGGCCGCAAAGCCCATTTTCGAGGCCGCCGTTGCTCACCGGCAACAAATTTTGGCCGAATTGCTGTCAGAGCGCCGTCATTTCAAGCACACCGCCGGCAGGAGCGCCCCCCGGACCACCATTGCTTACTCGGCCCGATTCGTACCGATTGCCTTCAGCGCCGGAACGTCTTGGTCTCCGACACGCTGCCGTCGCGATAGGTCAACTCGACCGAGATCGATTTGGTCTGCGGCGCCAGCTTGAGATAGGGCTGCGCGTCGGACGGAATGGCACTGGGATCGCGAAGATCGCAGGCCGGCATCTTCAGCACCTTGTCCGGCACCGCCGTATCGATGCCGATGCGCACCTCGCGGATCGCGCAGCGATACGACATCAGGTGCGTGTAGTAGACCAGCAAGCCGTTGAACTCGCGGAATGACAGCCAGCTCGTCGCGGTCATGTCGAGGATCTTGCGCTGGTCGCGGATCAGCGCCGTTTCGGGATCGAACCTGATTGGGAACGGCCCCTGCATCTCGCCTTGCGTATCGACGTAGCGAAGCTGGATCGTGCCCGCGGGCGCATCAGCCGGCAGTTCGATCGATGGGTTTGGCATCCGCTTCCGCGTCCGTGGATCGAGCGTGTCGATGAAGCCGGTTTCGCGGAAATCGCCGGCATCGCCCATTCGCCATGAAATCCCGAGCGCCGGGTCGGCGATCGAGATCACCACCGTCCAGCCGCCATTGTGACGCGAGAAGCTTGCGATCGGCGCGTTGACGGCGTCCTCCTTGGGCAGCTTCGGCACCGACACCGGCGGCAGCGCCGCCACCTGTTGCGGCGGTGCGGAAGGCTTGGCCGCCTCGGCTTGCCCCTTCGCCATCCCGTTCAGGAAGACGTCGTCGACCATCTGGTCGAAATAGACCGGGATCTGCTTGTGGTTCACGGTTTCGGCCATCTCGCTCACCAGCCGCCGCGTCCGTTGCGCGACCTGCACCAAGTTCTCTCCGGGCTGCAGCAGCTCCCTGGCAAAGGTCCGCGTGAATACCGAATTCGGATTGGCGTCGTCGTTCGACAGACGGTCGAGCGCGGTCTGGCGCGGCCCCGCCGAAAACACCGAGAACACGCCCTCCGGCAGTTGCGTCATCGGCGCAAGCCCGCCGCCGCCAGCAACCGCGCGCGTGCCGGAGCGCTCGAACGGATTGTTGCGGCAGGCATCGAACACCAGGATCGCGGTCCGCGCCTTCTTGTTCTGCAGCCGCTCGATGATGCGGTCGGCGAGCACAGAGGCATCGCGCACCAGCTCTTCCTGCCCCTCGGTCGCAGCCGGCACGTCGGTCGGCAGCAGGAAGTTCTGGCCTGATATCTCGAAGCCGTGGCCGGCGTAGAAGAAGAACGCGGTATCGCCGGGCTCGACCGCGCGGTCAAAGGCGAGCAGCGTTTCGGAGAAAGCCTGGCGGTTCAAATTCTCGGCCACCATGACGTTGAAACCAAGCTGCTTCAGCGTGTCGCCCATGGTGCGGGCGTCGTTGACGGCTTTCTGCAGCTTCGGCACGTTCCTGTAGTCGTTGTTGCCGATCACCAGCGCGACGCGCTTTTCGGCCTGCGCGGGCGCAGTCGATGCCAGGAATCCGGCCAGGAGTACGGCCATGAAGGCCGCCGCGATGGCGGTTGCAGATCGTATCGAAGGCCGGCGCGTCATCCCGTTCCCCACCCGCACGACAGGTCCAGCGGCTCGGTGGCCGCCGGCTAATAGTCGGACCAGCCGCCGGGCCGGTTCAAGGCCAGCCGCGGCACGACCGTTCTCACCGACCGGCCGGCCAAAAATGAGGCCGTGGCAGCCGATACCCCGCCGCTAACGTTTCTTTTTACTGATCGCGTGATAGATTCGGCCTCCCATCCGGTTCGACCTCCTCACATTTTCAAGGGCCGTCCCGTGTACAATTGGTCTACCGATCACGTCGATCCGCAGGATCGCTTCGACTACTGGCGTGAGGTGCGCGCCAAGGGGTTGTTCGGCGTCACCGCGGAGCTCGAGCCCGAGCGTCGCGGGAATTTCTTCGGCGAATTCTCGCTTCGCAAGTTTGATAATGCCGGGCTGATCGAGCTGCGCGCCTCGCCCTACCGGGTCGAGCGGCGCGTCGGCGACATCACCGATGCGCGCAGCGACAGCCTCTGCATCTACCAGCAGCTCGGCGGCGGCGGCTGGTTCAGCGGCACGCGGCTCGACGAATTTTCGGTGCGCGACGGCATGTTCGCGACAAGCTATTCCGACCTGCCCTATCGCACCGCCCCGCTTAGCGACGATGGCTTCCACCTGCGCGTCCTCAAGATCCCGGTCGCGGATATTCCGTGGCCGCACACCGGGCTCGACTCCCTCGTCCCCAAGCCGGTGCACGATCAGACCGAGCTGCGGCCGCTGCTGGAATCATGCTTCCAGGATATCGTCGAAGGCAGCGATGAGGCCGAACCGGCAGGCACGGCGCCGCTGGTGCACGCGCTGGCTCACTAGCGCTGATGGAGCGCGGCATCGCGCGGCCGGGCAGCCGGCTCGCGCAGCAGGCGCTTCGGGTCGGCCGCCTCTCGCTGGCCCGCCGCCTGATCGCACAACATCTGTCGCGGGCCGAGCTGTCGCCGACCCTGGTTGCCGACATGCTCGGCATTTCGGTCCGCCATGTGCACATGCTGTTCGAGACTGCGGAGATGAGTTTCTCGCAGACCGTGACCGCGCTGCGGCTCGATCACAGCCGCCGCCTGCTTCGCGAGGCGCCGCAGCGGCCGATCGCCGACATCGCTCACGCCTGCGGCTTCGAGAGCCTTGCGACCTTCTACCGCGTCTTCAACGCGGCCGTCTCCATGACGCCAGGCGATTACAGGACGCAGCCTGCCTGAGCGCGGCGGCCGCAACAATTTAGCTTTCGGGCAATCCTGCCGCGACCATCAGCCGGATGATCCGCTGGGATGCCTCAAGAAAAACCGGGCTCGCATTCTTGGTCGACGACGAAACGTTGAGCGCAGTCGTGCCAGGTCGCAATCTCAACCCTTCGTTCATGGCCGCCTTTGCTTCGTCGGTCCGGCCCAATTTCTGATAGGTCGCAGCCAGCAGCATATGCGAGCGACCGGATGCCGGGGTAATGGCGATCGATCGCTTGAGCCATGGCAACGCATCGTCGCCACGGCCCATCATCATATCAGCCCATCCGGCGCCGAGAAGCCATGTCCAGCGCGACACTTGCGGCGTATCGAAACGGTCGGCCTGCTGGAACGTCGCAAGCGCATCTTCAAAACGGCCAAGGTAAATCTGCCCGAGGCCGACCAGATAGAGGGCAAGACCGTCCCACGGATCGAAGCTGAGCGTCCTTGAACAGGTCACGAGGCTCTCGACAAAATGGTTGGTGGCGCTAAGGAAGCGGCAATAGGTCTCGAGCACAGGAATCGAATTGGGCTTCGCCCGCAGCGCGCGCTCCAGCGTCGTGCCGGCATTGGCCTCGGCCGCAAGCGCCTCGTCCGGGCTGTACCAGACCATCTGGATGCCGCGGAGCTGAAGCGCCGCTAGCGCGACACCGAGATCGACATTGTCAGGCTCGGCGGTGAGCGCCTTTTGCAGCATCGTCTGCGCCATGCCAAAACGCTCGCGCGTCGTCTGATTGATCGACGCAGTCGCTTGTTCGATCGTCGTTTTGGCGCTGCCGGTTGCACCGCCGGTCGCGGACGAAGGCTCGCCGCCCTCCAGCAACCCGTTAAGGCGGTTCGCCAGCAGGTGACCCACGCCCGCGGCAAGCCGCGATTGCTCGAGCTGCGGGTCAAGCTCGTCGACGTCGACCGAAACCGTGGCGACCGTTTGAACTTCGCCGGTTGCAGTCCTGATCAGGCGCGCCCGCAAGGTCCACGATCGCTCCCCACGCTGCAATTCGCCACGCACTTCAAAGTCCGATGGCGTTGACGGTGCGGACACAGGTTCCGGGCGCACCCCCGCCGCTTCGTATCGCGGCGCAATGACCCGGATATTCTCGATCCTGGCAAGACCATCAGCCAGACGATCGGTCGCACCTCCAGCCACAGCCGCGCTGCGCGCATCGTTGGCCGCCCCGACGATCGCCATCACCGCGACGGTCGACGGCTTTGGCCTGAAGATAAGGGAAGGTCGCAGAACGGGAGCCGCGACGGCAAGTCCGATGATGGCGCAGAGGCAAGCGACCGTCGCGATGGCTGCGGGTCCACGGAGCCCGAACATGGATCGTGGCGACTGCTTCGGTTCGGCGATCGGCTTGGCCGAGGTGACCGGCTCGGCCGGAGCGGCCTGGATTGACCGGGCCGCCCCGCCGTTGACCCGAACGCCGACCGGTTCAGTCGACACCTCGGCCTCGAACAGATAGCCGCGGCCGGACACCAGTTTGATCAGTTGGCGTCGCTCATCGCCGAGCGCCGCGCGAACCTCGCGAATGCATTGAAACAGGCTGTCGTCGGCAACATGGACGTTCGGCCAGATCGTCGCGAACAACTCCTCTTTGCTCAGCACGCGGCCGGCATTGGCCGCGAACAGATGGAGCATGTCGAAGGACTTCGGCCGCAGCCGGATCTGTTCGCCGTCGGGACCGCGCAGCCGCGCCTGCTGCGGATCGAGTTCAAATCCCGCAAAACGAAGCACTTGGTCCTCACAACCCTCAAACTAGCCGCTTTTGCTGGTGCGAAAAGCGAATATCAGAAAAATTTCAGAAATGTCGCCAGGAGCTTACCAAGACACTCACCGACCAACATGACAAGACTCGCTGCAATATTTCGATAGCCGGAATGCTTGGCAAGGGATCGTGGGGATCATGGTTGAGGCGCTGCGACAGAGACTGAGGCTGGGCAAATTAGCCCCTGCGACCACGCTGCGGCATTTCGGCCCAAATGATTTCCGTGCGCGCATTGAGAAGACCTCTGCCCGGCCGCGCGCCAAAACGATGCCGCGAACCTGCGCGGGGAACCGATCATGACGGAGTCCGGGGTGAACGGCACCGTCCAAGCCGGCAGAGGTATGACGCCCCATGCGTGGTGAACACGAGCACAATAGCAGTCTGGATCCGGCCACGGCCGGCGCGCTCCCCGCCCTGGATCGTTTCGAAATGGGCACCGATCCCGTGCCTGGACCTATCAGGCTTCCGCTCGACACGACATCAGGCCATCACAGCTTCGCCCCGTTGCGCGACGCCTGCGCCGCCGAGCTCGACGAGGCCATGGAGTGCGGCGACACGGCGAACATTCCGCCGTTGGTCAAGGCCGTCGCCGAGTTCGCGCTGATCGATCGCGGAGCGCTCAGGCCGGGCAGCCGCCGTGCCCAGCAGACCCTTCGCGTCGGCCGCCTCTGCCTGGCGCGCCGTCTGATCGCCCGCCATCTGTCGAAGCCATCGCTGTCGCCGGCCATGGTCGCCGGGCTGCTCGGCGTATCGGTCCGCTACATCCACGTGCTGTTCGAGACAACCGGGACGAGCTTCTCGCAGACCGTCACTGCGCTGCGCATGGCCCGGAGCCGCCGGTTGTTGCGCGAGACACCGCCGATATCGATCGCCGAGATCGCCGACGCTTGCGGGTTCGGAAGCCTCGCGACATTCTACCGGGTCTTCAACGCATCCGAAGGCGTCACGCCCGGCGAGTTCAGGGCTCAAACCGGGGCAAGCCCCTTCACCAGCGCTGCGCCGTCCGATCCCGAAGCGGCAAGTCATTTGACCGGAAAATGACGGAAAGACGTTTATTTGTGCGAAAACATTAAGCTTTTTCCGTCGTCTTGCCCGTTCCAAGATTGACTTTGCCGGTCACGACCCTATGTTTCGGCTCAACGCGGCCTCGGATCGAAACGCGATTCGTCAGGTTTGCCGCCCGTCTGCGTCAGTCAGAGCCCCCGAGCTTTTTAGAAGCCAGCCGTTTCGGGGCCGAACGCGACAGCCTTATACCTTCGATTCCGAACGGCGGTATCGACCAGAGGCTCAATGTCTTTTTCCAATCTAGGCCTGTCCGACAAGGTCCTCGCCGCAGTCGCGGCCACCGGTTACACCACCCCCACTCCCATCCAGGAACAGGCGATCCCTCACGTCCTCGCCCGTCGTGACGTTCTTGGCATCGCCCAGACCGGCACCGGCAAGACCGCCGCCTTCGTTCTCCCGATGCTCACCATGCTCGAGAAGGGCCGCGCCCGGGCCCGCATGCCCCGCACCTTGATCCTCGAGCCGACCCGCGAACTTGCCGCCCAGGTCAAGGAGCAGTTCGACAAATACGGCGCCGGGCAAAAGCTCAACGTCGCGCTTTTGATCGGCGGCGTTTCGTTCGGCGACCAGGACACCAAACTGACGCGCGGCGTCGACGTGCTGATCGCAACGCCCGGCCGGCTGCTCGACCACACCGAACGCGGCGGATTGCTGCTCACCGGTGTCGAGCTTCTGGTGATCGACGAAGCCGACCGCATGCTCGACATGGGTTTCATTCCCGACATCGAACGTGTCTGCAAGCTGGTCCCGTTCACGCGGCAGACGCTGTTCTTCACCGCGACGATGCCGCCCGAGATCAGCCGCATCACCGAAGCCTTCCTGCACAATCCGGCGCGGATCGAGGTTTCAAAGCCCGCGACGACAGCCGTTGGCGTGATGCAGTCGCAAGTGCCCGCTGGGCGCGAGTCACACGAGAAGCGCGAGATCCTGCGCCGCCTCTTGCGCGACGCCAAGGATCTCAACAACGCGATTATCTTCTGCAATCGCAAGCGCGAAGTCGCCATTCTTCACAAGTCGCTGCAGAAGCACGGTTTCAGCGTCGGCGCCCTCCACGGCGACATGGATCAGTCCGCCCGCACCGCCGCGCTGGATCAATTCCGCAAGGGCGAGATTCCGCTGCTGGTCGCCTCCGATGTCGCCGCCCGCGGCCTCGATATTCCGGCCGTCAGCCACGTCTTCAACTTCGACGTGCCGCACCACCCCGACGATTATGTCCACCGCGTCGGCCGTACCGGCCGCGCCGGACGCACCGGTACCGCGATCTCCCTCGTCACCTCGCTCGACACCAAGTCGATGGCCGCGATCGAGAAGCTGATCGGCCAGCAGATCCCGCGCGCCGAGGGTGACTTTACCGTTCAGAGCGAGGCGTCCGGCGAGACCGATGCGCCGCGCAGGTCGCGCAGCCGCGACGGGTCACGCGAAAAAACCCGCGGCGAACGCAAGCCCCGCCGCGAGCGCGAACCGCGTCAGGACAGGGAGCCCAGGGAGGCACGCCCCGAACGGGAGCCGCACCAAGGACGCGAGCCCCGCCCCGAACGCGAGCCTCGTCACCAAGGCGGCCGCAACCCAGCTCAGCCGCAGGCCGCAGCACCACACGTGCCGTCGATCGGCCGCAGCGAACCGCGTCGGCCGCAGCGCGAGGCGGACCACGAGCCCGCCGATCATTCGCATCTGCCGGCCTTCCTGCTGCGCCCGGTGCGTGCGCGCGTCTAGAGCCGCTTCCGTTCCGATGGAATCGGAACGGGGCTCTAGATTCTTGTTCGACGCGTTTTCCCAGCGCGAACCGGTATCCACATCGCTCGAAAGCGCTCTGACGCCTGAACTTTGGTCTGATCAACTTCAGACCAAAGCCGGTGCCGTCGGCGACGTGCCCTGCCCGGTCACCGGCGGCGCGCGACCGATAGAAGTGAGCGCGGATTCGCGCCAGGATGATCCATCAAACGAAAGCCTGGGAAAGCAGCGCCCGATTTGAACGAAATCGAGCGCATTCTGCGGCGATAGAGCCCAATTTTCCGTAATTTTACTGTTTACCTTGCCTTCACTCTCGTCCCTTACCCTTGCGCAGATAATTTAGTCATTGTTGCCGGACATCAACCGGCGCTGCTCGCTATTGGGGACGTAACAGTGGTCAAGCTGCTGGACGAACACGAACGCACGATGGCTTTTGCCGAAGTTGCGCTTGGCCAAATCCGATCTCTTCGTCAGACCGCCGTCCCCCGCAACTATGAGATCTGGTACGTCTACGCGACCGGATACAACGCCCCCCTCAACAAGATCATCAACGAGACGCTGGCGCGCAGCGGCAAGCTGAGCGAATCCGATCTCGAGCAGATCTACGAAACCTACCTGTCGCACATCAAGACATCCGACCGTATCGACAAGGTCGGCGCCCGCGTCATCGGCGAGATCGACGCCGTGATGAAACTGATCACCGATGCGCTTGGCGTGTCCTCGACCTACGACGCAAGCCTCGTCGGCGCCAGCGACCGGCTTGCGACCGCAACAACCAGCGATCAGATTAAGGCGATCGTCGAGAGTCTGGCAAAATCGACGCACGAGATGCGCGAGACCAATATGGCGCTGGAGAACCGGCTCGCGCTGTCGAAGTCCGAGATCAGCGACCTGCAGCATAGCCTGGAGGCGATCCGCGCCGAGAGTCTCACTGATCCGCTCACCGGCCTCGGCAACCGGAAATATTTCGACCGGTCGATGGAGATGGCGGTGCAGAGCGCGCTTGCCAGCGGCGAGCCGTTGTCGCTGCTGATGTTCGACATCGACCACTTCAAGTCGTTCAATGACTCCTACGGCCACCTCACCGGCGACCAGGTGCTGCGGCTGGTGGCGCAGTCGCTGAAACAGACCATCAAGGGCCAGGACATCACGGCCCGTTATGGCGGCGAGGAATTTGCGGTCGTACTACCCAACACCGCGCTGCGCCAGGCGCTGACGGTCGCCGACCACATCCGCCGCGCCGTGATGGCCAAGGAACTGAAGAAGAAGTCCACCGGCGAGATCCTCGGCCGCGTCACCATCTCGGTCGGCGTCTCCATGCTGAAGCCGGGCGACGACACCGACTCGCTGATCGAGCGCGCCGATGCCTGCCTCTATGCCGCCAAGCGTGCCGGCCGCAACCGCGTGATCTGTGAAGCCGATCCGGAATACAACGCCGAGACGCAGAGCCGCGTGGCCTGATTTTCACGTAGATCTTGTAGGGTGGGCAAAGGCGCGCAGCGCCGTGCCCACCACTTCTACTAGCGCAGCCGGGTTCGGTGGGCACGCTTCGCTTTGCCCACCCTACGATTCTTCGCAACCGCCTTCTTCACCACGGGCTTCTTCGCGACAGCCTTCTTCGCAGGAGCATCCCTCGCAGGAGTCTTCGCCTTCCGCGCTTTCGGACGCTTGCGCAACGCCGCGCGCTGGGCGGCGACCAGCGCCGACCGTGCCCAGACCGCAAGTTCCCCGGAATCGTCGAACAGCCGCGCCGGCAACTCCCAATACGAGTTCACGATCACCGTCTTCGATCGCGTCTGATACTGGAACGGCTTCGATCCCTCGGCCTCGAACTGTGGGATGGTCTCGTCGTCGGCACGGAAATAGAGGTCGGCGCGCAGGGCCAGCGCAAAGTTGGTGCCATCAGCGGAGATGCCGTAGCCGGAAAACATCCGGCGCAGCGTGACCGGGCCGAAATCGGCGAACAGGTCGATCAGGAATTCGCGGTCCATGCACCCGCCCTCGCGCAAAACGCCGGGACGGCAGCGATCAAACGGTCGCTGGCTTGAGCTGCACCGACTCGCCGCAGCCGCAAGCCGAGACCTGGTTCGGGTTGTTGAACACGAACTGGGCCTGCATCTTGTCGGCCTTGTAGTCCATCTCGGTGCCGAGCAGGAACAGCACGGCCTTCGGCTCGACCAGGATCTTCACGCCCTTGTCCTCGACCACTTCGTCTGTCGGGCGGATATCGTGCGCGTATTCGACGGTGTAGGCCTGCCCGGCGCAGCCACCGTTCTTGATGCCGACACGCAGGCCGACAATCTCGGAATCGGCGCGCTGGGTCAGCTCGGTGATGCGCTCCGCGGCGGCATCGGTCAGTCTCATGACCTGCGGGCGGGGCCGCGGCTTCGGCTTGGCTGGCGTCGGAGAAGCTTGTGTCATGTCATTCATGTGGTCAGTCCCCGCGGCAAATCAATTGCCAGTCGTTCCCTATAGCCTAAGTCCCATCCCCTAACGCATCACCACATATTGAGGACGAGGCGCGCCTCGTCCGACATGCGATCCGGCGTCCAGGCCGGGTCCCACACCAAATTGACGCTGACGATGCCGACGCCGGGAACGCTCGCCACCGCGTTCTCCACCATCGTCGGCAGTTCACCGGCGGCCGGGCAGTTCGGCGTGGTCAGCGTCATCAGGACGTCGACGCTGCGATCGTCCTTGAGGTCGACTTTGTAGATCAGCCCGAGCTCATAGATGTCGGCCGGAATTTCCGGGTCGAACACCGTCTTCAGCGCGGCGACGATCTCGCCGCCCAGGCGCTCGGTTTCCTCCGCGGGCAGCGCGGAGACGGTTTCCATGTTGGCAGTTTTGACTTCGGCCGTATCGGTCATGCGAATAGTTCCCGCGCCTTGATCAGCGCCTGCACCAGATGGTCGACTTCTTCCCTGGTATTATACATCCCGAACGACGCCCGGCAGGTCGCCGTGACGTTGAACCGCTCTAAAAGCGGCATCACGCAATGCGTGCCGGCACGCACCGCGATGCCCTGACGGTCGATCACGGTCGCGACGTCGTGAGGATGCGCGCCCTTCATCTCGAACGAGATCACCGGACCCTTGTTGCGGGCGGTGCCGATCAGCCGCAGCGAGTTGATCTCGCGGAGCTTCTCCTGGGCGTAGGTGAGCAGGTCGTGCTCGTGCGCGGCAATGCGCTCCTTGCCGATCGAATTGACATAGTCGATGGCGGCGCCAAGCCCGATCGCCTCGACGATCGGCGGGGTGCCGGCTTCGAATTTGTGCGGCGGATCACCATAGGTGACCCAATCCTTGGCGACCTCGCGGATCATCTCGCCACCACCATTGAAGGGGCGCATCGCCACCAGATGCTCGTGCTTGGCATAGAGCGCGCCAATGCCGGTCGGCCCGTAGACCTTGTGGCCGGTGAAGGCGTAGAAATCGCAATCGAGGTCCTGCACGTCGACCGGCAGATGCACCGCGCCCTGGGCGCCGTCGACCAGCACCGGAATGCCGCGGGCATGCGCGATTCGGATGACCTCCTTGACCGGCACCAGCGTGCCGAGCGCGTTCGACATCTGGGTGATCGCGACAATCTTGGTGCGCGACGTCAGGAGCTTCTCGAACTCCTCGATCAGGAAATTGCCCTCGTCGTCGACCGGTGCCCACTTGATGACAGCGCCATGGCGTTCCCTGAGGAAGTGCCAAGGCACGATGTTGGAGTGGTGCTCCATGATCGAGAGGACAATCTCGTCGCCCTCTTTGATGTTGGGCCCGCCAAAGGACGACGCCACCAAATTGATCGCCTCGGTGACGTTGCGGGTGAAGATGATCTCCTCGTTACGGCCGGCGTTGATGAATTTCGCCACCTTCTCGCGCGCGCCCTCGTAGGCCTCGGTCGCGGCGTTGGCGAGGTAATGCAGGCCGCGATGCACGTTGGCATATTCGCTCTTGTAGGCTTCCGTCATGCGGTCGAGCACCGCATTCGGCTTCTGCGCCGAGGCGGCGTTGTCGAGATAGACCAACGGCTTGCCGTAAACCTGCATGGCCAGCGCCGGAAAATCCTGCCGCACGCGGGCGATGTCGTAAGCGCCGTTGCTGACTGCCGGATGCATGCTCACGCCCTCGCCTCCAGCCAGCGTCGCGCCGCGGCGATCGCGACCTCGCGCAACGCATCGCTCACAATCGTCTCAATCGCCTCGCCGACGAAAGCCTGGATCAGGAGCGCCTGGGCCTCCTTCTCCGGCAGACCGCGGGCGCGCATGTAGAACAGCAGGCTCTCGTCGAGCGCGCCGGTGGTCGCGCCGTGGCCGCAGGTGACGTCATCGGCGAAGATCTCGAGCTCCGGCTTGTTGTCGGCTTCCGCCTCGTCGGAGAGCAGCAGCGCCCGGGTCATCATCTTGGCGTCGGTCTTCTGCGCATCGGGACGGACGATGATGCGGCCCTGGAACACGGAATGGGCGCGGTCGTCGACGACGGCGCGGAAGATCTCGCGGCTGTCGCAATGCGGCACCGCGTGGTCCATGAACAACGTGGTGTCGGCGTGCTGCTTCCCGTTGATCAGATTGACGCCGTTGGTCTCGACCTTCGAGCCCTCGCCAGCGCACGTCACGGTGAGCTGGTAGCGGCTGAGATGAGCGCCCGTGGTCATGGCGAACGTGTTGAAATGCGCATGCGCGCCAAGCGTGATCGTGGCTGACGAAATATTGAAGGCGTCGCTGCCGTCCTCGACCAGGCGGACGTGATCGAGCCGCGCATTGTCGCCGATCGCAATGATCAGCCCGTCATGGGCCTGGTAGGTCTTGGTACCTTCGGCGGCGAGATAGCTTTCCACCAGCGTCGCGCCGGTGTCGCGGCCGAGCCGAAGCAGCGAACGCGTGAACATCGCGGCCGGCGCGGCGCTCGACGCCACGTGCACGATGTGCAGCGGCCTGGTCAGCACGGTCCCGTCAGCGATCTCGATGACGACGCCATCGGTTGCCATCGCTCCGTTCAGCGCGATCATGGGATTGGAATTGTCCGACGCGAAGGCCTGCGCCGAGAGCGTTCCGTCGCCGGCGTCCAGCACCTCGCGCAGCGGCCGGATGCTGAGGCCCTTGTCGAGATTGCCGAGATCGGAGAGATCAGGCGCGAAGGCGCCATCGACCAGCACCAGGCGGCGCACGCCGTCGATCGCCTGATTCTTCACGACGGCCGCTGCACGGTTCAACGTGGCAACGTCCGGCGCCGGCGCAAGCGGCAGCACCTCGCGCATCAGCGCGCGCAAATCGGTGTATTTCCAGTCCTCGATCCGGCGATGCGGCAGCCCTAAGCGCTCATAGGCCTCAAACGCCTGGCGCCGTTGGTCGGCGATCTGACCCTTGCCCGGCAGACGGTCGCGCACCAGGGCGAATGCATCGCCCAGCGCGCGTCCGGTCTCGGTCTTTGCAACAACGTTCATCTCAAAATCCGTACCTGTCAGGCGGCGTCTTCGAACTGCGCGTAACCGGACTCTTCCAGTTCCAGCGCCAGTTCCTTGCCGCCGCTTTTGACGACGCGGCCCTTCGACATCACGTGCACGACATCGGGCACGATGTAATTCAGCAGCCGCTGATAGTGGGTGATCACGACCATCGCCCGCTCCGGCGAACGCAGCGCGTTGACGCCGTCGGCCGCGATCCGCAGCGCGTCGATGTCGAGGCCGGAATCCATTTCGTCGAGGATGCAGACAGCCGGCTCGAACAGCGCCATCTGCAGGATCTCGTTGCGCTTCTTTTCGCCGCCGGAGAAACCGACATTGACGCCGCGCTTGAGCATGTCCTGCGGAATGCTGAGCGACTTGGCGACCTCGCGCACCTTCTTCAGGAACGCCGGCGACGACATCTCCTCCTCGCCGCGCGCCTTGCGCTGCGCGTTCAGCGCTGCATGCAGGAAATTCCAGGTGGTGACGCCGGGAATCTCGACCGGATACTGGAACGCCAGGAACACGCCCTTGGCGGCGCGCTCATTGGGCGCCATCGCCAGCAGGTCCTCGCCCTTGAACAGGACCTGGCCGCCGGTGACTTCATAACCCGGCTTGCCGGCGATGACATGGGAGAGCGTCGACTTGCCGGAGCCGTTCGGTCCCATGATCGCATGGACTTCGCCCGGATTCACCGTCAGCGACAGCCCATGGAGGATTTCACGTTCCTCGACCCGGACCTGCAGATCTTTCACTTCAAGCAATGACATCACATTCTTCCTGAGCATCATCCCGAGGCGCGTCTTCGCGACCTTCAACGGGATGGATTTAACCAACCGAGCCTTCGAGGCTGATCGAGATCAGCTTCTGCGCTTCCACCGCGAACTCCATCGGCAGTTGCTGCAGCACGTCCTTCACGAAGCCGTTGACGACGAGACCGACGGCCTCCTCCTGCGAGAGCCCGCGCTGGACACAGTAGAACAGCACGTCCTCGGATATCTTCGAGGTCGTTGCCTCATGCTCGAACGTCGCCGACGAATTCTTGGCTTCGACATAGGGCACAGTGTGTGCGCCGCATTGGTCGCCGATCAGGAGCGAGTCACAGGCGGTGTAGTTGCGTGCGCCGGTCGCCTTGCGGTGGGCGCTGACGAGGCCGCGATAGGTGTTCTGCGATTTGCCAGCGGCGATGCCCTTGGAGATGATCCGGCTCGACGTGTTCTTGCCGAGGTGGATCATCTTGGTGCCGGAGTCGACCTGCTGATAACCGTTTGAGATTGCGATCGAGTAGAACTCGCCGCTCGAATTGTCGCCCCGCAGGATGCAGCTCGGATATTTCCACGTGATCGCAGAGCCGGTCTCGACCTGGGTCCAGGAGATCTTCGAGTTCCTGCCGCGGCAGTCGCCGCGCTTGGTGACGAAGTTGTAGATGCCGCCCTTGCCCTCGGAGTTGCCGGGGTACCAGTTCTGCACCGTCGAATATTTGATCTCGGCGTCGTCATGCGTGACGAGTTCGACCACGGCGGCGTGCAGCTGGTTCTCATCGCGCTGCGGCGCGGTGCAGCCTTCCAGATAGGAGACGTAAGAGCCCTTGTCGGCGATGATCAGCGTGCGCTCGAACTGGCCGGTGTTGCGCTCGTTGATGCGGAAATAGGTCGACAGCTCCATCGGGCAGCGCACGCCCGGCGGCACGTAGACGAACGAGCCGTCGGAGAACACAGCCGAATTCAGCGTCGCGAAATAGTTGTCCGTGGTCGGCACCACGGTGCCGAGATATTTCTTCACCAGCTCGGGATGTTCGCGGATCGCTTCGGAGATCGGCATGAAGATCACGCCGGCGGCCTTCAATTCCTTCTGGAACGTGGTCGCGACCGAAACCGAATCGAACACGGCATCGACCGCGATTCTGCGTTCGCCTTCCGGGCGCACGACGCCTTCAAGCACCTCGACTTCGCGCAGGGGAATGCCGAGCTTTTCGTAGGTCTTGAGGATGTCCGGATCGATCTCGTCAAGCGAGTTCACGGTCTTCTTCGGCTTCGGCGCCGAGTAGTAATAGAGATCCTGGTAATCGATCTTCGGATAGTGGACCCGCGCCCAGTTCGGCTCGGTCATGGTCAGCCAGCGGCGGAACGCCTCCAGACGCCACTCCAGCATCCATGCGGGCTCGTTCTTCTTTGCAGAGATGAACCGGACCGTGTCTTCCGACAGCCCTTTTGGGGCCTTGTCGGATTCGATCAGCGTCTCAAACCCATATCGATACTGGTCGACGTCGATGCGTCTGACGCGCTCGACCGTCTCTTGTACAGCAGGCATTCAATCCTCCGCTCGCGGTTTCAAGGACCGCGGTGGATGTTCCGAAAGTCTATTACGATGCTTCAGGGACGAAATCACGCGCTTAGAACTGTTCAAGCTGTGTTTCGTCGCTCTCCCTTAACTAGGGTATCGGCGAGCTTAAGCCAAGCCTTGAGGGCCAAATCGACGTCTGTCTCCGTGGTAGACCAGCCAAGACTGAGCCGCACCCCTCCCTGCGCCACGTCCGAATGGTATCCCATTGCCTCCAGCACATGAGATGGCTGCACCTTGCCCGACGAGCAGGCGGAACCGGAGGAGACCGCGACGCCGTTGAGATCGAATCCGATGACCGCGGTCTCGGCCTTCACCCCGGGGGTGGTGAAAAGAACGGTATTTGGTAACCGCTTCATCTCGTCAGAGAAGACGATAAGGCCCGGCGTCTGCCGCAACCCATGCTCCAGTCGGTCCCGCAACCCCCGCATCCTGGCCGCATCGGCCTTCAACGCCGCCATAGCCGCCTTGGCCGCCGCGCCAAACCCGGAAAGCCCGGCGACGTTCTCCGTCCCGGCCCGGCGCCCCAGCTCCTGGCCCCCGCCGCGCAACAGCGCCTCCAGTCCCTCTACGCCTTCGGCAAGGACAAGCGCCCCGACGCCCTTCGGACCGCCGATCTTGTGTGCCGACAGGGTCAGCAGGTCCGCCTGCGTCGTGCCGAGATCGAACGGGATCTTTCCGAACGCCTGGATGGCGTCGACATGCAGCAATCCGCCCGCCGCATGGACGATCCCCGCAATCTCGGCCACCGGTTGAATTGCGCCAGTCTCGTTGTTCGCCAGCATCACCGACACCAGCGCGGGCGGACCATCGGCAAGCAGCATACGAAGATGGCCGAGATCGACCACGCCGGCGCGGGTCACATTGATGGTCCCGATCGCGTCAGCCGCAAACCGTCCGCCGGCCAGCACGGAGGCGTGTTCGATCGCCGATACCAGCAGCCGTGTCACCGGCGCGCTGGTGCCACGGCGCAGGCCCGGGGTCAGCGCCAGCGCATTGGCCTCGGTTCCCCCCGATGAAAACACCACATCCTGCGACCGGGCGCCGACGGCTTGTGCCACCGCCGCACGGGCGTCCTCGAGCAGCCGGCGCGCCTTGCGGCCCTCGCTGTGCACCGAGGACGGGTTGCCGCTAAGCTCCCATGCAGCAACCATCGCCGCCTTTGCCTCGGGGCGAAGCGGCGTGGTGGCATTCCAATCGAGATAGACGCGATCGGTCATGCCGCCATCTTAGCACCTTTCGCGAAACGTCATCACTCCGCGGGCTGATTGCGCGTGGTCAGCAGCACCGGACGAGAGGCCAGTTTCAGCCCGAACAGCGGCCGCAGGATATTGACGCGCCGGATGATCTCATAGGCCAGCGCACAGATCGCAGCCGTCCCCGTGATCACAATCGAGGCCTCAAGCCAGGCCGGCAGATCCTGTCCCCGTAGCACGTGAGCGATCACGATGATCGCGGTCTGATGCACGATGTAATAAGGAAAGATCGCGTCGGTCAGGTAGCGTCGCACGGCCGTGTCAGCCTTCAGCCAGCGCCTGGCGAAGCCGAGCACGGCCACGATGCAGAACCACTGATAGCAGCCATAGCTGAAGCCGGCATAGATCTTCAGCGGCAGTCCGCCGTATCCCGTTGAGCGCAGCGCCACGAATGACGCAAACAGGGCTGACGCAAGCAACAATGCCGGCCAACGCTGCCGCTCGATGCTCTCCCACACAGCGCCGGCGCGTGCGAGCCCGAAGCCGAGCAGAAAGACTGTCGCAAACTGCGCGTGATCGTACCAATCGCCGAACAGGCCGTGGGTCATGGGAAAGTTGGGATAGAGCAGCAGGCGATAGGCGGCAAACAACAGCGGCGGCAACACCAGCACCCGTACGCCTGCGAGAGCCGAGCTGAGTACGCCCTCGAACCAGCCGAGCAAGCCGGGCAGCACCATCAGCACGCCCCCGAGCGCCATGGTGTAGACCCAGAGATAGACCACAAACCAGAGATGGTTCCAGGTCGGCAATGCGATGCAGGGCTTCGGGCAGAATTGCGGTCCGAACGCGAGATAGTGCCGCAGGTAGAAATCGACGAAGCCGGCCGGATAGCCGAGAGCTTCCACGATCTGGAGATACGACTGCGGCGGCACGATCACCAGCATGCCGAACACCAGCGGAATCAGCAGCCGCACCGAGCGCGACCGCAGCAGCGGCACGAGCGCGTATTTCTGCAGCATGAACCGCGTGGCGACGCCCGACACCAGGAACAACAATGCCAATCGCCACGGGTTGAGCACCAGCATCAGGGGTTCCAGCGCCGTGATCCGGTGATCGCTCTTGATATGGAACCCCCAGGACACGTAGAGCATCCCGACGTGATAGAAAATCAAAAGGCCAAGGGCCGAAATCCTGACCCAGTCGAGATCGACCCGCCGTTCCGGCGCGGCCTGAGGCGATTGTGATATAGCTTTCTGTGTCATGACCTGATCCCGTGTTGCGCTGATAACCGCATGCCCGATGTCAAAAATGCCCGTGAAGTCCCCGCCGTCGAGCCGGTTTGGGATCAGAACCGGGCCTCCTGGGATGAAACGACGCCGTCCGGGACGATCGGTTGGCTGCGCGGGATAGCCGGTCGGGACCGCAGGCTTTACCTGGCGGTCGTCGCGATCTCGCTTGCGACCGGCATCGTCAACGCGCTGTCGGCTGCGCAGGACGCCGCCTGGCGCGGAGGCGCCTACGATCTCCGGACGCCGTTGCTCTGGGAAACGTCCAGCGTCGCCATGATCGTCCTGCTGGCCCCGATCCTGTTTGTCGCTGTCTGGCGGATACGCCGCCTCTCGAGCTGGCCGCTGCGCATTGGGCTGGCGGTGGCGGCCATCATCGTTTTCTCGACGTTGCACATCGCGGGAATGGTCGGCATCCGCAAACTTGCCATGCTGTTGGCCCGCGGATCCTATGACTTCCACCTCTCGATCGAGACATTGCTTTACGAGTTTCGCAAGGACCTCGTCACCTGCGCGCTGATCGGCGGCATCGTCTGGCTGATCGACAACCGTAGCCAAGCGCAACAGGCCCAGCAAAAGTTGGCATCGGCCGCTTCGCCGCTGGCGCCGCCCGACACGATCTGGCTGCGGGACGGCATGACGCGGATCCGGATCGAGCCACGCGATCTCCTCTCGGTCAGCTCGGCCGGAAACTACGTCGAATACAGCCTGGCCAACGGCTCTAGCCACCTGATCCGCGGCACGCTGGCCGCGGCCGAAACGGAGCTCGCGCGGTTCAAGCTGGCACGCGTCCACCGCACCCGGCTCGTCAATCTCGCTCGCGTAACCGGTGTGGAATTGAAGCCGTCCGGCGATTTCGAGCTGAGCTGCGACAACGGGCAGATGATTCAGGGCAGCCGTCGCTATCGAAGTGCGATTGCCGGATTCGACCGCATTCAATCCGCAGGCTGAGGCGCCTCGTCACCGTGTCGTTCGCGCATCGCCGGCCTTTCTCCCTGACTATCAATAAGTTATGGCAGCACCGCGATTTGCCTGCAGGGGCCGGCGGCCGCACAAAATCCTTGATTTTTGCCCCACCGCTCATGTTAGAAGGCGGCCTCAACGTTTGACTGCGCCCCGCGGGGCATCGTCCAACCGACGCCGATCACCCTTTCGATGAGCCGCTTTGTCTGCCGAAGCTGATGAAGTCAGCCCACATCCGGTTGATGCGTATGGATCAATCGAGGGATCAATAAGGGATCACGATGCCTGAAGTCATTTTCACCGGCCCAGCTGGCCGCCTCGAAGGCCGTTACCATCCGGCCAAGCAGAAGAACGCGCCGATCGCGATGATCCTGCACCCGCATCCGCAGTTCCACGGCACGATGAACCACCAGATCGTCTACCAGTGCTACTATGCGTTCGCGCATCGCGGCTTCTCGGTGCTGCGCTTCAACTTCCGCGGCGTCGGCCGCAGCCAGGGCTCGTTCGATCACGGCACCGGCGAATTGTCTGACGCGGCAAGCGCGCTCGACTGGGCGCAGGCGATCAACCCGGAAGCGCGCGCCTGCTGGGTCGCGGGCTTCTCGTTCGGCGCCTGGATCGGCATGCAGCTTCTGATGCGCCGGCCCGAGGTCGAGGGCTTCATCTCGATCGCGCCGCCCGCCAATCTCTACGACTTCTCGTTCCTCGCGCCCTGCCCGTCGTCGGGCCTGATCGTGCATGGCGACAAGGATGCCGTGGTGCCGCCCAAGGACGTCAACACGCTGGTCGAGAAGCTGAAGACGCAGAAGGGCATCGTGATCGATCAGCAGGTCATCCCCGGCGCCAACCACTTCTTCGACGGCAAGCTCGAGCCGCTGATGGAAACGGTGACCGGCTATCTCGACATGCGCCTCGCCAACGTGCGTTGAGGCGGACGCAGTCCCGTAGATGGGTAACGGGCCGCGGTCTGCCTTCCAAGCAAGCCGCGCTCGCTAAGGCGCTATGGGTGGCGCGCTTCGCGCGGCTTGCTTGGAAGGCGGGCGGTCGTCCCTCACATTGATGGTGTGAACGGAGTCAGAGGGATGAGCCTCGCTCCAAGCATCAAGGAGAGACGACCATGGAGTATTATGCAGGAATCGACGTGTCATTGGAATGCTCGAGTGTTTGCGTTGTGGACGGGAGCGGCAAGATTGTTCGGGAAGCGAAGGTGGCCAGTGAGCCTGAGGCGCTGATCGGCTGGTTCGGCTCTCTTGGTTTCGACCTGGAGCGGATCGGGCTGGAAGCTGGCCCGCTGTCGCAATGGCTTTATGCGGCAATGCGGGAAGCGGGGTTGGCGGTGGAACTGCTGGAGACCCGCCACGTGCGTGATGCGTTCAAGGCGATGCCGGTGAAGTCGGACCGCAACGACGCGCGCGGGATCGCGCAACTGATACGGCTGGGCTGGTTCCGGCCGGTGCACTGCAAGTCGATGGATGCCCGCATGAGCGAAGCAACATGCGGGTCGCAACGAGTAAGATCCCGGATATCGCTTCGCTCATCCGGGCTACGAAGTAAGGCTCGCTACGCGGCGAGTTTCAAAAGATGCGCGTCATATCGCACGAGGAACGCGCGCAGCAGATCAGGATAATCGGGCGAAACGGCGTTGCGCACGCTCGGCCGCTGCGCCAGCGCCAAGCGCCATACGCGCAGCTTCGGCGTGTCGGCGAAGACAGCGAGATCGGTCAGCTCGTCGAACACGTCGAAATAACGGAAGATCGGCGCGAACACGGCATCGACCAGGCTGAAATTCTGGCCGGCGAAGAACGGGCCTGCGCCCAGCGCCGCCTCGACCCGCGCAAACTTCGCGGCCACCGCCTGCCGCTTGCTCTCGAAGGTCGCGGCATCGGTGGCGGTCTCAAGTCCCCAGAGATCGCCGAGGATGGCCGAGCCGAACTCCATCCAGGCGCGATGCTCGGCGCGAACCAGCGCATCCTGCGGATGCAACCGGGCGCCTGCTTGCGTCTCCTCGATGTATTCACAGATCACGTTGCTCTCGAAGAGCGCGACCTCCCTGCCGTCCTCATCAGTCACGACCAGCACCGGCACCTTGCCGAGCGGCGAGATCTTGATGAACCAGTCCGGCTTGTTGGCGAGATCGATGTCGATTCGCTCGAACGGCACGCCCTTTTCGAGCAGCGCGATGACAGCGCGTTGCACGTAGGGGCAGAGCGTGTGGCTGATCAGCTTCAGGGCGACCATGACGAACCTCGCATTCAATGCAGATGCATCTAACTACATGCAACTGCATTAAATCGTCAAGGTCGATGCATCTGCATCCAGATCAAGGCCGAGCGATAACCCCCCCGGTCATCGGCATCGGCACCCCCGTGGTGGCGGGATAGCTCAGCGGCAGGCCCTTCAGGCCGCGCGCGGCGAGGAAGCCGAAGGCCTGGGCTTCGATTGCATCGGACGCCCAACCTACCGTTCCGGCGGGCTCGACGGTCGCAGGTGCCAGCCGTTCGCGCAGCATCCGCAGCATGGTGAGATTGGAGGCGCCGCCGCCGGCGACGAT
Source organism: Bradyrhizobium sp. LTSPM299 (assembly GCF_000938235.1). Classification (NCBI taxonomy): domain Bacteria; kingdom Pseudomonadati; phylum Pseudomonadota; class Alphaproteobacteria; order Hyphomicrobiales; family Nitrobacteraceae; genus Bradyrhizobium; species Bradyrhizobium sp. LTSPM299. Next base: position 88,513 of record NZ_JYMU01000087.1, on the reverse strand, counting down.
CCAGCTCTTCGGCGGTTTCGGCAGCAGCGGCACGATGCGGGCAATCGCCGACGCGGTGAAAGCCGTTAGCGTTGCGGCGCCGTCAGCAGGCGCGATGGCGCCGAGCCTGAGGCTCGCGAAATCATTACGGTCCAGCGATTTCGGCGGCGGCAGCGCAAAGAACGGCAGCTTCAGAGCCTGCGCGATCCAGGCCTCGTCCGGCCGGCCTTGGGCTGCGAAGCGGCCCTCGGTGTCGAACGGCTGATGCATCTCGCGGAACATGAAATCGTCGAGCAGCGCATTGCCGGGCCCGGTGTCGCAGGCGATCAGCGTGTCCGTGCCGTCGATATAGGTGATATTGGAGACGCCGCCGATATTGACCACGACGATCGGCCCTTCGCGATGCAGCGATTGCGCCAGCGCGCGGTGATAGACCGGCACGAACGGCGCGCCCTGCCCGCCGGCGTCGACGTCAGCGGCGCGGAAATCATGCATCACCGGAATGTGGATCGCCTTGGCGAGCGCCGGACCATCGCCGATCTGCACCGTGAGCTTCCGCTCCGGGCGGTGCAGCACGGTCTGGCCATGGAACCCGACGATGTCGATATCCTGGCAGGAGATCCGGTGCTGCGCGGTGAAGTTGGCGACCGCCTCGGCATGGGCGATGGTGACGACATGCTCGGCCTGCCGCAGGATTCCCGGACGCGCGTCGCGCTGCGGCAGATGAACGGCCTCAGTGAGTGCCTGCCGCAGCAGGCTGCGCTCGCCATCGGTATAGGGCCGGTAACCCGACGGCCCGAACGCCTTGACCTGGCGCCCATCGGTTTCGATCAGCGCGACGTCGACCCCGTCGAGCGAGGTCCCGCTCATGAGTCCAAGTGCCGTCAGCATCATTGAAGGTCAAGCTCCGGCCGGAACCGCCGGCTTGTATCAAACAAGTACATCCTATAATGCCACAGCGCGTCCGCCTGCGGCAGCCTTTGCGCCAAGGTTCCGCAAATAGATGCAAAAACCGTAAAACAAGAATGATCTGAGTCGCAGAGAAATGACGGCATTTAAATCGGATTTCCTGAATACTTTACAGGAACGCGGGTTCATCCACCAGTGCTCCGATTTCGAGGGGCTCGACGCGCTTGCCGCGAAGGGCGAAGCGACCGCCTATGTCGGCTACGACTGCACCGCGCCGTCGCTGCACATCGGCAATTTCCTCTCCATGATGATGCTGTACTGGCTGCAGCAAAGTGGCAACAAGCCGATCACCCTGATGGGCGGCGGCACCACCATGGTCGGCGATCCCTCCGGCAAGGACGAGACGCGCGCGATCCGCACGATCGCAGAGATTGAAGCGAACAAGACGAGCATCCGCGGCGTGTTCGCCAAGGTGCTGCGCTACGGCGACGGGCATTCCGATGCGGTGATGCTCGACAATGCCGAATGGCTGACGAAATTGAACTGGATCGAGATGCTGCGCGATATCGGCCGGCACTTCTCGGTCAACCGCATGCTGACGATGGATTCGGTGCGGCTCCGGCTCGAGCGCGAGCAGGAGATGAGCTTCATCGAGTTCAACTACATGGTCTGTCAGGCCTACGACTACGTCGAGCTGTCGCGCCGCGTCGGCTGCCGGCTGCAGATGGGCGGCTCCGACCAGTGGGGCAATATCGTCAACGGCGTCGATCTCGGACGCCGCATGGGCACGCCGCAATTGTTCGCGCTGACCACGCCGCTGCTCACCACCGCCTCTGGCGACAAGATGGGCAAGACCGCGAAGGGCGCGGTGTGGCTCAACGCCGACCAGTTCTCGCCTTACGATTTCTGGCAATACTGGCGCAACGCCGAGGACGCCGACGTCGTCAAATTCCTCAAGCTGTTCACGATCCTGCCGATCGGCGAAATCAACAAGCTTGCGGCGCTCGGGGGCAGCGAGATCAACGAGGCGAAGAAGGTGCTGGCGACAGAGGCGACCGCCCTGCTCCACGGCCGCGATGCGGCGAATGAAGCCGCCGAGACCGCGCGCCGCACGTTCGAGGAAGGCACACTCGCCGAGACGCTGCCGACGGTGGACATTCCGCGTGGTGAACTTGATGCCGGCATCGGGGTGCTCGCGGCCTTCGTCAAGGCCGAGCTCGTCGCCTCCAACGGCGAAGCCCGGCGCCAGATCAAGGGCGGCGGACTGCGCGTCAACGACGTCGCCGTCACTGACGAGAAGATGCTGCTGACATCAGCCAGTCTCACGCCGGAAGGCGTCGTCAAGCTGTCGCTCGGCAAGAAGCGCCACGTCCTGCTCAAGCCTGCATAGGCGCATTCGCATTTGTCGGTTGTAGGGCGCGCCGAAAACGCGCTCCCTGCCCTCCGATGGATCAGAACACGCCCAGGGACGAAACGTTCACGACACCGCGCGAGCGAGTGCACGTCGCGTTGAGCGTGCTGGCGCTTTGCTTCGTGCTCGCGGTGATCGGCCGCGGCCTCAGTGACAGCTTTACTGTCTTCCTCAAGCCAATCTCGGAAAATTTCGGCTGGGATCGAGCACAAGTTGTTTCGGTCTATTCTTTGACCTGGCTTGCGAGCGGCCTGACCGCGCCATTTGTTGGCCGCCTGTTCGATCGTTCCGGGCCGCGCATCGTCTTTGCGCTTGGATTGTCGTTGCTCGGCGGCGCATTCCTGGTCGCAGCGCATGCGCAAGCGCTGTGGCAATTCCAGCTCAGCATCGGTCTTGGCGTCGGTCTCGGCACTGCGCTGATCGGCAATGTGCCGAATTCGATCCTGCTCGGCCGCTGGTTTGGCCCGCGGCTGCCGACCGCGATGGCGGTGATCTATTCGGCCGCGGGCACCGGCGTCCTGGTGCTGCTGCCGATGTCGCAAGTGCTGATCGACCGCTTCGGTTGGCGCAACGCCTATTTCTCGTTCGGCGCGGTCGCGCTCTGTCTCTTGCCCCCCCTGCTGCTGTTGCCCTGGCGGCTGCTCGCCAACGGCTCGCCGCATGTCGTCAGGAAAACCAATACGACGGCGATCGAGACGGAATGGACGCTGCTCGGCGCGATGCGCCACCACACCTTCTGGGCGCTTTTCTGCACCTTTTTCTTCACGGCGGTCGCAATGTACGCGCTTACCGCGCAGATCGTTGCCTACCTGATCGACGCCGGCTTCTCGCCGCTGACGGCAGCGACCGCGTGGGGATTTTCCGGCATCGCCACGATCATCGGCATGCTCGGCGTGACCACGCTCGACGGCATCATCGGCCGCCGGCCGTCGGTGCTGTTCAGCTACGGTGTCTCGATCGCCGGCATCATCCTGCTGTGGCTGCTGCAATGGCATCCAAACTACTGGCTGCTCACCGGCTTCGTCATCTGCTTCGGCAGCATGATCGGCTCACGCGGTCCGCTAATCACCGCGACCGCGCTGAAGATCTTCCGCGGCGAACGCGTCGGCACGATCTACGGCACGATCTCGATCGGCAGTGGGCTGGGCTCGGCGCTCGGCTCCTGGGGCGGCGGCCTGCTCCACGACTGGACCCACAGCTACAATCCGCTGATGGCGTTCGCGCTTGTCAACGTGGTGCTCGGAATGATTCCGTTCCTGGTGGTCCCGGCGCTGCGGCGCTAAACCCAGTACTCATAAAACCTGGGGCCGCAGCCTCTCCCCGCAGGCACATGGGGAGAGGCCGAAGGCCGTAACGTCTGCCGTTCAATCGGCGTCGCGGCAATCGTCGCGGTGGCCACCCGCGCAGGAGCCGCGCTCATGGGCTTCCTCCCGGCTATCGCCGGTGCCCGGCGTGAACGACACGCCACGGAGCGCCTCGCCGGAGTTCGCGGTTCGCAGCGTGACAAAGCGCTCGCCGGCCGGCAGCGTGGCCGCGGCAAGCGTGTCTGATATCATCACGAGCTTGTTCGGATCGGCACCCTGGTCGCCGCTGCCGCTCACGGTCGAGGTGATCGCCCAGATCGACACAGTGCCGTCGCGATTGACGCGGCCGGTAATGTTGCGCAGGCCATCGGTCGCCGGCGACCACGGCTTGCCGGTCGCGGCGTTGTTGCCGGTCGGATAGCCCTGCACCGTGTAGGGCACACCCAGGTCAAGCCCTGCCTGCAGGGTGTAAACCTGCTTCCAGACGCCGGCCGCGCTGCTGAACACCCACTTCTGCAATCCGGCTAACGTCTGCGCCTTGGCGGCGGTGTAGGTATTCGATGTCGGGTCGAACGTCACGGTACCGTTGCCCTCGTCGGTGACGTAGAGCGTGTTCGCGTCGGCGAACCAAATCCCGAACGGGAACGAAGTCGTGCTCTTGAGCGCAGTCGGAAAACCGCTCAGCACGCACATGTTGTAGGGCGTGACGCCCTGCGCCGCCAGCTTGGAACCATCGTAGAAAATCTGCGTCGTCGGCAGCGACGCCGATGGACCAGGCACGCCGACGCCGTTCGGGCACGCCTTCGGATTGCCGTTGGTGGCGTTGCCGGTGGTGTCGATGAAATACACCGTGTTGATTCCGTTGCCGCCGCTGCCCTTGGTCGTGTAGATCACGTCGTTGAACACGGCGAGACCGCGGAAATTGGTGTCCTTGCCGATCTTGTCGGCCTTCTGGCCGAGCTCGCTGATGTCAAAGCTGCCGAGCGGGAATGGCCCGCCCGGATCCGCCTGCCGGGCGAGCGGCGCGTCAGCCTCCGTCGCGATCTGCATGCCGGCGCCCGTGATCACCCCGGCGGGCTGCGGGTTGCCGCCATTGCCAGCGTTGCCCGACGTGTAGAACACACCGGCACCGTGCCGGTCGTTGAAGATCGCGGCGCGGCCGTTGTTGCCGCTATAGGCATTCATCTTGGTGAAATGGAAGCGGCCATTCTCGTCGACTTCAGCGACCATGCGGTAATAGGTGTTGGGCACCGGATTGGTCGGGTCGATCACATCAGGCGTGTTGGAGTTCGACACGTCGACGGCGCCGATCGGCGCAAGGTAGCCCATGAAGGTTACGGTGCGGTGATCGAGAGACAGATTGAGCGCGAGTTCGGATTTCGACGAGAAGCTGGTGACCATCTGGTCCTTGTCTTGCGAAATGCGGCGCTGGGCGCTGTTCGGTACCTCGAGCGACTGCACCTGCCTGCCGTCGAGCCGCAGTTCGTCGAGCGAGATCTTCGCGGTCAGGCCGAACGAAGCGTCGACGCCGGCGTTGTTGAACACCGTCGGATAGGTTCCGTCCGCCGTGGCGGTCACGCAATTGGGCGACACGCAGTTCGGCGGCAGTTGGGTGACGCCGGGCGTGATGGTGACGGCGTTGTTGACGAACACCGCGCGGCTCAACAGCAGATGACCCGGCCGGAAATGAACGTCGTCGCCATCTGCGCGCGCAAAACTGCTGGCCAGCGCGGTGGAGGCGAGCAGCGTGAACGCAAGAACGGGTTGAGACAGCGGAAGCCGCGCGAGCGGGCGCGATCCTTTGGCGAGCATTGCTATTCTCCCAATGTAAGATTTTTTCATGGCGAGGCCGCGTAACCGCCCGCCACGTCGACGGTCGTAACGTGCAATCTGTGGCCGGACTATTACAGGCGTGCGAACGAGATGCGACGAGTGTGGATAGCCCGCATTGCAATCATGGCGGGATGGTCATGACATCATCATTCCGGTTTCACATCCCCGTCGTGTCCGCAACGGTATTCAAGAGCCCTCTGTTTCTCCAGGGAGGGTCAGCAATGAATAGAATTGGGAAGCTCGCGATTGCAGTCTTGCTCGGCACGACCGCGCTCAGCACGGCCGTACGCGCCGACGATGACGACCATCGCGCCATCGAACATGTGCTCCTGATCAGCGTCGACGGCATGCACGAGGTCGACCTGCAGCGCTACGTCAAGGGACACCCGACATCGACCTTCGCCAGGCTACTGAGGCACGGTGTGCATTACACCAATGCGCACACCTCGCACCCGTCGGATTCCTTTCCGGGGCTGCTGGCGTTCATGACCGGCGCTTCGCCGAAGACGCACGGCGTCTTTTACGACGACACCTATGACCAGACCCTGTATCCGCCCGGAAGCAACTGCCAGGGCAAGCCGGGCACCGAAGCCACGTACTTCGAAGCGCTTGATTACGATCTGACCAAGCTCGACGGCGGCGGACCGGCGGATTCCGACCATATTAATCCGGCGAACCTGCCGCTGCGCAAGGTCGGCAGCGCGTGCCAGCCGGTTTATCCGCACGCCTACCTGAAGAACGACACCACGACGATCATGGAAATCATCCACGAGGCCGGTAAGCGCACGGCCTGGTCGGACAAGCACCCGGCCTATGAGATCATCAGCGGCCCCTCCGGCAAGGGCCTCGATGAGCTCTATGCGCCCGAGATCAATTCGACGAGCGTGCTTGCCACCGCACCCCAATTGATCCCGACACCCCAGGCGACTGACGATTGGACCGTGAACCCGGTCTACACCCGCTACTATGACAATCTGAAGGTCACCGCGGTGCTGAACTGGATCAAGGGCCTCGACCACACAGGGACGAAGACGGTTGGCGTGCCGGCGATCCTGGGCATGAACTTCCAGGCCGTCAGTGTCGGCGAGAAGGTCACGGCCGATGGCTACACCGACGCCAAGGGCACACCGAGCGCGCAGCTCGAATTGTCGCTCGACTTTGTCGACAGCTCGCTTGATCAAATGCTCGACCAGCTGGACAAGCAGCATCTCACCAAGACTACCTTGGTCATCGTCGGCGCAAAGCATGGCCAGTCGCCGATCGACGTGAGCCAGCTTCACATGCTGAAGGGCAGCACCAATCCGAGGCTGCTGCCGGGCCATGCCGACGTCGTCGACCCGGTCGACCTCTTGACCGCCGGCGGCGTCAAGGTGGCGCAGGAGACTGCCGACGACGTCTCACTGATCTGGCTGGCCGACCAGACCCAGGCGACGAAAGCCGTCGGCATCCTCGAGAACGACAAGGCCCTCCTGAACAAGGCCCGGATCGAGAAAATCTATGCCGGCGACGAGCTGAAGGACAAATTCGGCGACCCGGCCCAGGGTCGCACGCCCGACATCATCATCCGGCCGCTGCATGGCACGATCTACAGCAAGAGCGCCGCGAAGGTCTCCGAGCATGGCGGCTTCACCGATGACGATACCCACGTCCTGCTGGTCGTCGCCAATCCAGGCTTCGAAGGCGCTGTGGTCGATGACAAGGTCGAGAACAAGCAGGTCGCACCGACGATCCTGCGCGCACTCCGCCTCGACGCCAGAAAGCTGAAAGGCGCCCGCGCCGAGCACACCGTCGCCCTGCCCGGCTTCGACCGCTGAGCAAAACGACTGCGATCAAGGACTCATATCGACGGCGCCCGATCCAATCGGGCGCCGTTTTCTTATGTCATTCCGTTAGGTCGGCTTTTGAAACAGGAATCCAGAACAGCAATCCAGAGCCCCGTCCCGATTCCATCAGAACCAAAACGGCTCTAGTTATTCGTCGAAGGCAGGTCGGTCGGATTGTACTGCTTGAAATCGAATATCTTTCGCGTCAGGCCGGGCGCCAGCGCAGAGATCGGGTTGACGCGCAGCACTGGCTGGCTCGGCGTGCCGACGACCTCATAGGTCACGCCGATCAGGCCTTCATTGCTGCCGGCGCCGAGGAATATCCCGAAGAACGGAATCTGGCCGAACATGTTGTTCAGCCCGTACATCGGAATGAAGGTGCCGGTCATCCGGACCTGGTTGCCGACATAGTCGATGCTGCCTTCGATGGTCGCGCCGATGCTCGGTCCCTTGACGACGCCGTTGCGGATCGCGAGCTGGCCGCTCTGACGCGTGAACTCGGCGCGCAGCGCGTCGAACCCGATGCCGTTCTGCGTGCTCACCGGCCCGCCTGCGACGGCGCGGTCGAGCTGGGCTTCGCCCTTCACCGAGAAGCCCTGGATATTGATGAGGCCTTCCCTGGGACTCGGATCGGGCGTCGGCGGCTCCATCGCAAGCGTCAACTGGCCGCCGGCCACCTTCGAATAGGTGTCGATAAAGCGCAGGAACGCGCCGGCGTCGCTGGTCTGCAGGTAGATCACCTCGCGTCCCTGCTGACGGCCGCGCATGTCGGCGGTGACGGGCGTATCGCGCCCGACCTTGCCGTTCAGCATGAACGCCTTGATGAAACCGTTGCGGCGGGACATCTTGGCGTCGATGCTACGGATCGCCTCGCCGTTGAAGCCCGCCACCGCGCCGAGCTTCACGTCGATGTCGAAGTCGACGTTCTTGGTCTTGCTCTTGGCGTCGGTTTCACGGCCGGAGATCGCCGATTTCAGGAAGCCTCGGCCGTCGAAGACATCGCCGCGCATCGTCACCTTCATCACGCCGTCGGGCCCGCGATCGGCCCGCAGCGACGTCTTGTCGCCTTCCGAAGGCGCATAGACCGGGAAGTTCGCGTTCATCAGGTCGCCGTTGAGGTCGACCTCGAGCGCGCCCTTGATCGAGACGCCGCCGCCTTCGACCGAAATGTCCTCGAACCGGGTCGACTGCGGTTTCGGCACCACGTTGAAGGTCGCCTTGGCCGCCTTGCCCGATGCCTTGACCCAGCCCGGCAGGATGTTGTCGAGCTTCAGCGCGGTCAGGTCGGCCTCGATACCCATCTTGGTGTTGTTGTCGCCGCTGCCGATCTTGCCGATCAGCTTGATCGGGATCGCGCCTGAAACGGCCGGGCCGAGATCCAGCCCGAGCCGCGCGCGGCTCGCGTCATCAAGCGTTGCCTGCAGCTTGACATCAGCATCGCCCTCGGCCGGCTTGCGGTAGTCGAGCGAGGCCGGCTGGCCGTTGATCTTGACGTCACCCTTGACCTGATAGCCGGCGTTGTTGGCAATCACCTTCAGCGTGTTGGCCTCGAGCTTCTGGTTCATCACCAGTTTGTCGACGGCCACGCCGGCGACGTCAGCCGTGACGGAATAGATCGTATCGGCCTTGGTCAGCTCGCCCTTGACCGGCATGGAAAGATTGAACACCGCTGAGACGTTGCCCTTGCTGGCGTTGGGATCGATCGGCGGACCGGAGACATCGCTGAGCCGGTCGGAGGCGAGGATCTCCGCGGCGGCCGGCACCGGGCAGTCGACCCGGAACTTGACCCTCGAGGGCGACGGTTTTGGCGCCATGTCGGGCACCTCGAAGGTGAAGTCCGACAGCGCGATCTTGCGGCCCGACGGCGTGTCGGCAATGCCCTGGCCGATGGTCACGGTCGCGGTGCGGCCGGTCACCCTGGCCTTCAGGTCGGCATCATGCACCGCGGGCATCTTGTCCACTGGGCGCACCGTGACGCCGGATGCGACGATGTTGACGGAGAGACCGTCATCCGGGATCGGCGGCCCCTTGCGGGACAGATTGTGCACCGGCGAATTGACGCCGACATCGATGCGCTGGAGCGTGCCGCGGTCGATCCGCTCGATCACCCATTCGCGCACTTCGGGTACGATGATGGTCGGCCACATCCGCTTCAACGCGGAGGCCGACATCGGCGTGCCGGCGAACCCGAGCTGCAGCCGCGCCTCGCCGGAATAGTCGATGCTGCCGGTACCGGCGACGCCGATCTCGCCGTTGCTGATGTCGGCCTGGGTCAGCATCACACGCTTCTTTTCGGTGTCGAAGCGAAAGGCGACGTTGATGCGGTTGAAGATCAGCGGCGGCTCGTTATCGATGCCGGCCAACACGATGGTGCCGCCCGACAGGCCGGCCTGCCAGTCGGTGACATTGTCGTTCGGCGGCTCGAGGTGACCGAGCAGCGTGATGCGGTTGGCTCCGGAGACGATCTTGATCGGCGCGAGCAGCACGCGCCGTCCCGAATCCCATTCGAGGCTCATCTCGGCGGAATCGATCGCCATCGGATAGCTCGGCGTATCGGTGTCGATAATGTTGCCGGCTCCCGTGGTGATCTTGCCGCGGAAGTAGGTCGGCAAGCCGTCGCGGCCGAGTTCGCCCTTCAGTTCGCCCGATAGCGGCAGGTCGGCCGTATAGGTGAGGTCCTTGGTCCTGAGCGCGAGCAGAATGTCGCTGGCGGAGACCTTGTCGGCCTTGATGTCGACCGAGCGCACGCCATTCGTCTGCGGCCCGATCACCATGCGCACCGACCAGGGCTTGGCGCCCTCTTCGCCGAAGCTGAGCGCGACGCCACCGCTGCTCGGCCGCCGCAGGCTCAGGCTAATATTCTCAAAGCTCCATTTGTTGCCGCGCTGCTGGTCGTCGACGACGAGGTTGCCGTTCTTCAGGCCGATCTCATTGAGATTCTGGCCGTCGAGGCCGGTCATGCTGAGGCTGTCAAGCCAGTCGAGACCTGCGAGTAGGCCGTTCTGGGTTGGCTCGGGTGGTGCGGCCGCCGCGCTCTCGGGCGCGGCCGCCGGCGGTGCAGCAGGTCCCGGACGCGGGAACGTCGGCGCCAATCCCGCTTCCTTCTTGGACGCCACGCCGGTGGCAAGGGGCTTTGCGGTATCGCCGGCGGAGACCGTCACATAGCCATCCGGTGTGATCCGCACCGACAGTTCCGCGTCGACCAGATTGAGGCTTTCCGCCCGCAATTGCCCCATCAGCAACGCCGTTCCCGACAGCCGCACTTCGGCCTTCGGCGCGCTCGCGACGATTGCGTGGTCGCGGTCGCGGACGATGATGTCGCGAATGCGCACCGCGACCCTGATGCGGCCAGCGCGCTCGATCTGGGTCCCGCCGACCTCGACGGTATTGCCGTGACCGATGTTTTGCTCGATTGCGGCCGCGAGCCACGGCGTCGCGACGTCGAGATTGATCGGACCGGCGCCGAGCCGCCACCACAGCGCGCCAAAACTGGTCGCGAAAATCACCACCAGCACCGCGAGCACCAGTCCGATGCGCCGCAGCCAGCGCCCGCCGTTCAGCCAGCGCTGCAGGCCGGTGCAGAAGTCGCTGAAGCGATGCAGGTTGGTATTGGAGCGCGCAAGCAGCCGCCGCGCGCGGTGACCCGCCGCTTCATCCTGCTCGTCCCACGCGGCGTCGTCTTCCCATTGCGAGAATTCGGCCTCGGCGCGCGGATTCGGCCCCTGCGGCGGCGTATTCCTTGCCATTGCCTCTCGGTGCTGGCGGTGAGTTTGATTGCCGCCATCGGGGCGCCCGTCGATATGTATCGAGCGCTCCTGTGCCGGCATCGCGGCGTGTCCTTGGTTAATCGTGTTGTTCGCAAGCCGACCCAAGAAAGGACGAAACCAACCAATCAGAAGCCTGCTCAACGAGCGGACGGATAACGCGTCGAATTCCTTGTAACCATACTCCGAGGCCATCAAACTTGCCCAGCGGCGGATGCGAATCCGGCCGCTGCGAATGAGACCCGCAATACCCCAATGGTTGAGCCGCGGAAAGCGACGAAAGGAAGGCGTATGTCCAAGAAAACGCGCAAGAAATCCTCCAACACAACCGGAAAGCGCGCGGCAACAAGGATTGCGCGCGGCGCAAGCACCAGCACGGGGAGGTCCGCGGCGAAAACCCGCACGGCGGCTGTGAAGACATCACACAAGACCGCCGGGACCGTTCAAGCCAAAGCCTCGCACAAGGCCGCCTCGAAACCGTTAAAGCCGAAGCCGTCGGAAGCGACGAAATCTGCCGCAGGGATTCTCGCCGAAGGCGCCAAGGCCCCCTCCTTTACTCTGCCGCGCGACGGCGGCGGTAGCGTCTCGCTCAAGGACTTCGCTGATCGCAAGCTGGTGCTGTTCTTCTATCCTCGCGCCAATACGCCGGGCTGCACCCGGGAGGCGATCGACTTCACCCGGCTGAACCAGGCCTTCGCGGACGCCGGCGCCGCGGTGCTCGGCGTTTCCGCAGATACGGTTAAGGCGCAGGAGTCGTTTCGAAACAAACACAAGCTGTCGATTCCTCTGATCTCCGATGAGACCCATCAGATGCTGGAGGCCTACGGGGCCTGGGGCGAAAAATCCATGTATGGCAAGACCTTCCTGGGGATTATTCGTACGACGGTTCTGATCGATTCGAAAGGAAAGGTCGCCCGGGTCTGGCGCCATGTGAAGGTCGACGGCCATGCAGACCAGGTGCTTGAGGCGGTCCGGTCGCTCTAACTGGAGCGGCTCCGTTTCCTGAAAATTAACCATGGGAGGGTCAAATCGCCCCCGCAAATTAGCCGTACGGAACTTGGTCCGACCGGCCGCGGGAGTACCGATGTCGAGCCGGTCCGGTCATCATCTCGAATATGCCAACCACCATCATCCGCAGGACCATGGCCGGGCCCCGGCGCGCCGACCGGCCGCCCAACTCGCGTCGGCCGCGGCAGCTTCGGGGGCCGGCTATACCATCGTGCACGCCGGCAAGCAGGTCCGGTTCGGGCCAGTCGTATTCTGGATTGCGGTCGGGACCGTGGTCCTGCTCGGGATGTGGTCGGCCGCAACCGCGACCTATTTCGCCTTCCGTGACGACGTCCTGACCCGGCTGATCGCCCGCCAGGCCGAAATGCAATACGCCTATGAAGACCGCATCGCTGACCTCCGCGCCAAGGTCGATCGCACCACCGGCCGCCAGCTGCTCGATCAGGAGCAGTTCGACCAGAAGCTCGACCAGATCATGCGCCGCCAGTCGGCGCTGGAAACGCGCGCCACCGCGCTCGGCACGATTCCCGACGCCGCGGTTACCGGATCAATAAAGCCGCAGGGCCGCGCAGACGCTGCGCCGTCGTCCGGCACGCCAAAACCGTCCCCGATCAGCGACACCGTGATCTTCGTCGCGCCGCCGGATCGCGAAGCCCGTCTGGAATCCCGCGCACCGCTAATCGCCAAGACGCAACCGAGCCAGTTCGCCAAGGCCCAGGGCGTCGACAGCGCGCTGGTCCGCCTGCAGACCTCGCTCGACCAGGTCGAGCGGCGCCAGCTCGCCGCGCTCTCATCGGTCGAGGACGGCATCGATTCGCGGGTGCGGCGGATGCGCGGCGTGATCAGCGATCTCGGCCTCAACATGGCCCAGCTCGAGGCGGCAACGCCGCGCGCCGGCATGGGCGGCCCGTTCGTCCCCGTCAAGCTTCCGTCCGACGCCGGTCCGTTCGAGCGCCAGCTCTATCGGATCAACATCAACCGGGCGCAGATGCAGCGGCTGAATCAGACGCTGGCGCTGGTGCCCTATCGCAAGCCTGTCGTCGGCGAGGTCGAGTTCACCAGCGGCTTCGGCGTGCGGACCGATCCCTTCCTCGGCCGCCCGGCGATGCACACCGGTCTCGACTTCCGCGCCTCCGCCGGCGATCCGGTGCGTGTCACCGCCAACGGCAAGGTCACGTCGGCGGGTTGGGCCGGCGGCTACGGCCGCATGATCGAGGTCGATCACGGCAACGGCCTTGCGACCCGCTACGGCCATCTCTCCGAGATCGGCGTCAAGATCGGCGAGGTCGTCAAGATCGGCCAGGTGATTGGCGCGGTCGGTTCGACCGGCCGTTCGACGGGCCCGCATCTCCACTATGAAACCCGGATCGACGGCGAAGCGGTCGATCCGCAGAAATTCCTGCGTGCCGGCGTCCGCTTGAGCGCCGGCTGAGACCTCAAGCTCTCCTCATTCAATAATGACAGATCCACGGCGCAGGCGGCCCGCCTGCGCCGGTGCTGTTGCATGTGACGATCAGCGCCGGCCGCCGCCCATGCCGCCAGGCGGGCCACCGCCAAAGCCGCCGCCAGGCCCAAAGGGACCTCCACCGCCGGATGGCGGACTGAAGCCGCCGGGCGGCGACATGCCGCCACCAACACCTGGTTCTGAACCAGGGCCGGGAGCAGGAGCAGGACCACCGCCAACGGGGCCACCTGATGACCCCGATGGCGCGCCGCCGGGACCGCCGTGCGGCGCACCGCCGCCGTGCCCGGGCGCCGCGCCGGGCTGATGCGCGGGCGCAGCAGGTCCCCGCACCGACGAGCCCGGGAATTTGTTGACCGACTGCACCGACTCGACCCGCAAGCCTCGCGCACCTTCGAGCGTGGCATTGACGACCACGCGGGTATCGGCCGACGGCGAGAAGCGTGAATTGTCGCGCGCCACAAAGCCGGAGCCGAGCTGCAGCTCGCCGCCGACCCGCCGCACATAGGCCTCGATCAGCACCCGGTTCGCTCCAGCGAGATCGGAGAAGTCGTCGGACCGGCTGCGCGCCACTTGCATCACGCCTTGCGTGACGCGGCCGTCGACTTGCACGCGCTGCCCGGCGAGCGCCGGGTCGACACCCGTGAGCCTGAGATCGCCGATCCGCAAGCTTCCGCTGCGGTCGCGCTCCAGCGGACCGGTGACGCGCGTCGCGGCATCGTGGCGCTCCTGCACCAGGCTCGCGACGATGACGCCGTCGGTGCGCCGCAACCCGAACACCGCGACATGCGTCCCTGGCTTCAGCCAGCTTTCCTGGCCCGACCAGACGACCTTCTGACCGAGCACCGCCATCTCGCCGGACTTGACGTGCTCGATCGGCCCGATCACCTCGCTGACCGCGTTGATCTGTTTGGTCGACAGCGTGCCGTTGGCGCCGCGCTGCGCCACCACGCGCGCGACCTGCCCGATTCGCAGCGATTTCGCCGTCGCCGGCTCGCCGTCGATGTGCACCGGCACGTCGGCCCCGTAGGCGATGCGCTCGCCATTGACGAAGATGCTGCCGAACCGCTGGATCACGCCGACGATGCCGGTGCCCCCGATGCCCTGGTCGGATCCGGTGATCCCGGTGCCGCCGATGCCCTGATCGGTGCCGCGCTTCCTCACCTGCGCGCCGGCGAGCGACGTGCCGGCAAGCCAGAACGCCGCCAGCAGCACGCGGCGGGATATGACCGGCGGGCCCTTCACGACGCGCCGCCTTCGTCGGCATCATCGTCGACCGGGCCATCGGGACCCTCGCGGTAGATGTAGATGCCGAAATTCCAGCGGTAATCGCCGCCCTTGTCTTTGGCCAATGCACGGTTGGCTTCGCGGTTGGCAACCTTCAACGCCTCCATCGCGAGCTCGCGCGAGCGTCCTTCAAGCCGCTTGGCGAGCTTGGCCGACAGCCCGTCATAATGCACGGCGCGCTCGAGGAAGCGCGGCACAGCCGACGACACATTGGCCTCGGCGGCCGCGACATGGTCATGCAGATTGCGGCCGAGATAGTGCCATTTGCGATCGTCGTCGCCATGCGGCACGAAGGCTTCCTCGACCAGGACGATCTCGTCGTCGGCATTGATGGTGACGAGCTTGCGGTCGAGCCATTCGTCCAGCACCGCGCGCGGCCGCACATCCTTGGTGATCGATTCGACCAGCGCCTCGAACGACGGCGCGGCGCGCTCGGCGGTGCGCGGCAGCGGCAGCGGGTCGCCCTTCGCATCGGTGAATTCCGGCGCGGCCAGCCAGCGTGCGATGATCGCGCTGGTCCGCGATAGCGTTGCCGGCACCTCGTTCACCGGCGCGCCGGCGCCGCGCAGCCGCGCGACCTCCTTGCGATGGATGCCGGTCAGGAGGCTGACACGGCTGTCGGTCTGCTCCTTGCCTTCGAGCGCGAAATCGTGCTCGGCGACGTTGACGTAGAGTTCGCGCAACAGCTGGGTCAGCGCCGGAAACGTCATGCCGCCGCGAATGCAAAGTCGGACCAGCGGCCGCAGCATCCGCGCCAGCGGCGAATGCAGCTTCGCCGCGGCGATCGGCGGCGCCGATGCCGGCTTCGGTTTCGGGACTTTGGCATTCATGCCCAAATTTTAACCGCAGATGCCGTGGGATACAATCCCACTTCTTGACCGACGACCATTGACGTGTGAACTTTTCCCACTTATGGGAAACATTGCCACGATTGGAAACATAGTACGCTTGCGGCGGGCTGCCGATTCTCCCGGTCTCCCGCGATGGTGCGCGCCGGGCACGGAAAGCCACATAACGTCCATCCGACTCGACCTTGAGATCGCGGAAGCCTGCAAGACCGCGCAGGTCCCCTACGAGGATTTCGTGTCGACGGTCATGGCGGGAAGCTATCCCTGCCTGCCAGGCGTCGCGCCAGGCTCCTCCCGCCGCTTCGACGACACCGACCTGCTTGCGCTGTACATCTATGGTCGCCTCCTCGTCTTCGGCTTCGGGGCCTTGCGCGCCGGTGAGTATGCCTGCCGCGCGCATGCCGTGCTGAAATCGCAGGCACAGGCCAAATCGGTCTCGATTGCGCTGACGGCCGATGGCGGCAAGCGCGTGGTGGTGGAGCAGGAGCCGCCACTGCCTCCGGCGGCGAGGCTGCCTGAAAAAATCCAGTTCGACATCGGCGCCATCAGGCAATTGCCGCTGCGATCGATCGAAGGCAGGACCGCCGAGCCGGCCTGACAGCTTCCGCAAGCTCGTCATGCCCGGGCCAAAGCGCAAAGCGCTTTAGCCCGGCCACGACGACGTGGAAACGCCGGCGCGTGCCTGCGGTTACTGCATGCGATGGCCCTGCACGCTCCCCCACCCATCTCGCCCGCATTGCGAACGCGCCGCGCGGTCGCGCTTGCCAGCATCCGTATCTCCGCGGGCCCAAATAAATTCATCATCGCCATACGTGGGACATAATCCCACATTTTAGTCCAGCTCAATTGACGTGTGAAATTTTCCCACGTACTGGACATCCATTGAGCAAGGGATTCGACGCCATGTCTCTTCATTCAGTCCGCGCTCCTACACGGATCGCCGCAGCCACACACTGTTTCCCGCCGCGCAGCGCCTGCGGCCCGATCGAGCCCATTCTGCCGGCGCTGTTGCGCTCGGTGGTGTTCTTCGCTGCGCTGGCGATGCCGTTCGTCGTCGCGCTGTTTGCGGCCTGAGCGGAGGCGATCAGCCCATGACCATGCTCAACGAGCCGGCGCGCCGTCCGTCGGTGCTCCACATCTTCAAGGTCTACTACCCCGATTTGTTCGGCGGCACGCTGTCGGTGATCCGCGACATCTGCGTCGGGCTGAAGGACAGCTTCGCCGCCGCGGTCCTGGTCTGCTCGCAGTCCGGCGGTGAGCGGCGGATCGTCGTCAACGACGTCGCGGTCGAGCGCGTGCACTCGTTCGGCGATGTGCTGTCGCTGCCGGCGGCGCCAACCTATCCATGGCGGCTGTGGCGCCGCATCGCCGAGCACGATCTGCTGGCGCTGCATGCGCCATTTCCGCTTGCCGACCTGGTGTTCGCGTTCGGGTTCGGCCGCAGACGTCCGCTGGTCGTGCACTGGCACGCCGACATCGTCTCGCATGCGGCCTTGCGCTGGTTCGTCGAACCGATGATGCGGCGGACGTTGCGGCGCGCCGCCGCGATCATCGTCTCGGATCCGGTGCTGGTCGAGAATACGCCGCTGCTGCGCGAATTCGCCGACAAGTGCCACGCCGTTCCGTTCGGGGTCGACGTGGCGAAGTATGACCGGCCGGTGCTGCGGCCAGCCGAAATCAACAGCCGCGGCCGTCTCGTCCTCGCCTGCGGCCGGCTGGTGCCCTACAAGGGCTTCGACGTCCTGATCCGCGCTGCCCATAGCAGGAATTTCGAGGTCTGGATCGTGGGCGAGGGCCGCGAGCGCGACCAACTCGAACAGCTGATCCGCGACTACGGCCTGCAAGACCGCGTCCGCCTGCTCGGCTCGGTCCCCGAGAGCGAACGCGTCAAGCTGATGCGGATCGCCGACGTCTTCGTGATGCCGTCGGTGACCAATGCGGAGACCTTCGGGCTGGTGCAGCTCGAGGCGATGGCCGCAGGCCGCCCCGTCATCAACACCGCGCTCGACACCGGCGTGCCCTATGTCGCGCGCAACGGGATCGAGGCGATCACGGTGCCAGCAGGCGATCCCAACGCGCTGGCCGACGCCATCGAGACCCTGATCGACGATCCGGAACGGCGCCAGCGCATGGGACAGGCCGCGCGCCACCGCGCCATGACGAAATACTCAACCACAGCTTTCAAGGAGGGAGTCGAGACGGTGTATCGTATGGTCGTTGCTGAAGAAGCCATAGCCGCGAAGGACGCTGGTTCACCAGCCCCAGCCTCGCGTCCCTACACGGCGGGGGGATTCGTCAGCGCGATCCAAATTGCGGCGGCGCTGGCCTGGTCAGACATGCGTCACCGCTACGTCCGCTCCCTCCTTGGACCCTTCTGGATGTCGATCCAGATGGCGATCATGGTCGCCGTGCTCGGCTCCGTGATCGGTCATTTCTCTAACGCCAGCGCGGTGGCGCGGCTGCCGATGTTGGCTGCGAGCCTTACCGCCTGGACCTTCCTCAACAGTGTCGTGCTCGATGCCACCACGGCGCTGCAGGGCTCGGCCAGCCTGATCAAGGACCGCGCGCTGCCGCCGGTGATCTTCCTGCTGCAATGCACGTTCCGCCAGGCGCTGTTCGCGCTTCACAACGCGACCGTGCCGCTGATCCTGTGGCTCGCGCTGACGCCGAGAGATGTCAGCGGCGCACTCGTCGCCCTTCCCGGGCTTGCCCTCTTCATCGTCTGCACGCTCGCGCTCAGCCTCGTGCTCGGCGCGCTGGCGACGCGCTACCGCGATATCAAGCCGATCATCGAGTCCTCGCTGACGCTGGCCTTCCTGTCCTCGCCGATCATCTGGACGCCGGAGATGATCGACCGCGGCTCAAGGGTGATGCGGTTCAATCCGCTGACGCATCTGTTCGCGATCTGGCGCGACCCGCTCGCCACCGCCCATGTCCCGATGGGCAGCGTCGCCTACGTGCTGACGTGCCTCGCCGCGCTCGCGGTCGCCTCGGTCGTGACCGTCGCCCATCTGCGCAAAGCCGCGTTCTGGATCTAGGGCATGGCCAGCATTCAGCTCCGCGACGTCTGTCTCGATTATCCGCTCTATGGCGCCTACGACTTCTCGCTGAAGCGTCGCCTGCTCGGGCGGCTGTTCCGCCAACCCGGCGAGATGCGCACCATCCGCGCGGTCGACAACATCACGATCGACGCCAAGGCCGGCGCGCGCATCGGACTTGCCGGACCGAACGGCTCCGGCAAGTCAACCCTGCTGCGGCTGATCGCCGGCGTCTTCCCGGCGACCAGCGGCGAGCTCGAGATTTCGGGCAATATCGTGCCGCTGCTCGGCCTCGGCGCCGGCGCCAACCTGGATTTCACGGCCGCCGACAATATCAGCCTGCTGCTGCGGATCAGCGGCCGGAAGCCGACGCAGGCGATGCTGGACGATATCTGGGCGTTCACCGAACTCGAGGAGCGCATGCAGCGGCTGCCGCTGCGGATGTTCTCCTCGGGCATGCTGATGCGGGTGCTGTTCGCCACTGCGACCGCGTTCCCGGCCGACATCCTGCTGCTCGACGAATGGCTCAGCGTGGTCGACGAGAATTTCTCCGCCAAGGCGGAGCAGCGCCTGCAGAAGATGGTCGAGACCGCGGCAATCGTGATCATCGCCTCCCACGATCACGGGCTGCTGCGCCGCACCTGCAACACCATCATCAATCTCGACCATGGCCGCATCGCCAGCACGGTTTCGCTGGATGCGCCGACCCTGCATCCCCTCGAGCTCAGAGAAAAGCGCGCATGAACAAGATCCTGGTCGTCAGCGAGGCGATGCAGAAGATGGTCGAGACCGCGGCAATCGTGATCATCGCCTCCCACGATCACGGGCTGCTGCGCCGCACCTGCAACACCATCATCAATCTCGACCATGGCCGCATCGCCAGCACGGTTTCGCTGGATGCGCCGACCCTGCATCCCCTCGAGCTCAGAGAAAAGCGCGCATGAACAAGATCCTGGTCGTCAGCGAGGCGCTCGGTGAGCCCAACCACAAGCGCGGCATCTTCCACTTCACCCGCGAGCTGGTCCGCTCGCTCGCCGCCGACGGCCACGAGCTGACGCTCTTGGTCGAGACGACGCGCCGCTATCGCAAGCTGCGCCGCCGCCAGCAGCGGGCCCGGCTGCTGCCCGACGACTCGCGGCTGATCGAACTGCTCGCGCTCTATCGCTTCCTCGACGAGGCCGACATGAACGCGCCGATGATGCGCAGCGGCGGTCTGCGCCGCACCATCGACTGGCTCCGCAACAAACTCCGCGCCGCGACCTCGCTGGAATTCGCCGTCAGCTTCCTGCGCGCGATCCGCCTGTTGCCAACGAGCGTCAAGCTGATCGAGAACCGCGCGGCCGGGCTCGAATACATCCCGACCGACCTGCGGCACCTGCAGCTGTTCGGTGAGTTCCAGCTCGAATCCGGATTCTACACCTATCAGGACACCTCGGCACTGCTGCGACTGCCGCCGCCGCGGATCGACGCGCGCGGCTACGACGTCATTCTCGTCGACACCCCGACGCGGGTCGCGATCCGTCGCGATCGCGGCGCCAAGGTGATCTGCGTGGTGCACGATTTGCTGCCGCTCACCGACCTCAAGCTCTCTGACGTCGCCACAAGACTATTCCTGTCGCGCCTGTTCACCAGCCTGCAGCAGGCCGACGAGCTGGCGTTCGTCTCGAACTACAGCATGAACCGCTTCCGTGCCCTGCTGCCGCAGTTTGCAAACCTGCCGGCGCGCGTGGTTTACCCGCGCACGCGCTTCGCGGCACCGAAGCTGGCCGTACCGGCGGCCGCGCGGACCGTCCGGCCGTCCTTCGTCGTGATCGTCTCGGCCGAACCGCGCAAGAACCTCGCCGCGGTGACCCGCGCCTTCCGCAAGCTGCCCCAGGCCGACCTCATCGTGATCGGTTATACCGGTGACCCCAGCCTTTCGCGCAACCTGCCGCCGAACGTCAAATTCTCCGGTTACGTCGATGAAGCCGAGAAGGCTGCGCTGATCGCCGAAGCGCACGGGCTGATCATGCCGAGCCTCGCCGAAGGATTCGGCGTGCCGATCATCGAGGCGCTGGCGGCGAATACGCCGGTGCTGTGCTCCGACATCCCGGTGTTCCGCGAGGTCGCCGGCGAGCTCGCCGACTATTTCGATCCGTTCTCGATCGACGATATCAGGGCCTCGGTCACCCGCGTGATGGCGCGGCAGGACGCATTGCGCGACAGCATCCGGGAGCGCCGGACCGAACTCGCCGAGCGCTTCGGCCACCATACCCAGGCGCGCGACCTGCTGTCCCATCGTATGGTCGCCGAAAGTGTGATCCCTGCGGCACTCGCCTCTCCTGCGGCACCCGCCTTCGACAGTCTCGCGGCGCACGGCACGTAAGGCCCCTATCGTGACCACCGACCTCGATACTGTCGACTTCGACCCCCAACCCGAGCCGTCGTTGCGGGAGCGATGCCGGGACCTGTGTCGCTCGGCCGCCTATGCCCGCACGACCGACGCCCTGATTACGCTCGCCGCGGCCTCTCTGCCGTGGTCGACCTCGGCGCCGGCCATCTTCATGGTGCTCTGGCTTTTCGCTGTCATCCCGACCATCGACTGGGAGCAGTTCGTCCTCGATCTCGCCACCCCGGCCTGCGCGCTCGCGCTTGCCCTCGTCGCGCTCGCGCTTGTTGGCATGGTGTGGTCGGAGGCGAGCTGGGCCGAGCGGCTGCCCGGCATCAAGCCGCTCGGCAAGTTTCTCGCGCTGCCGTTCCTGCTGGCATACTTCCAGCGTTCGCAGCGCGGGCGATGGGTGTTTGCCGCCTTCCTGATCTCGTGCACGCTGATGATGATCCTGTCCTGGATCGTGCTGGCGCTGCCGCAGCTCAAGCTCGCCCACACGGCGTCTGCCGGCGTCCCGGTGAAGAACTATCTCGACCAGAGCCAGGAGTTCGCGCTGTGCGCCTTCGCGCTGGCACTGCCCGCGCTGACGGCGCTGCGGGCACGGCAATGGGCGGCGGCAGCCTTCTATCTGGCGCTGATCCTGCTGTTCGTCGCCAACATGCTCTATGTCGTCTCGGCGCGAACCGCGCTGGTCTACATGCCGGTGCTGCTGATCCTGTTCGCGTCGCTGCATCTCAGCAGGCAGGCCACAAGGGCGCTGTTCGCTGGCGTTGCGCTGGTAAGCCTCGTGATCTGGACCACGTCGCCCTACCTCCGCCAGCGCATCGCCGACGTCACCGTTGAATATCACGCGCAGGATATTTCGGGGATCGCCTCGACGGCGCAGCGGCTGATCTATTGGCAGAAGTCGCTGAAGTTCATCGCCGAGGCACCGATCCTCGGGCACGGTACCGGTTCGATCAAGTATTTGTTCAAGCGCGATGCGGCCGGGCAGACCGGGCTACAGGCCGAAGTGGTCAACAACCCGCACAACCAGACCCTGAATGTCGCCATTCAATGGGGGCTCATCGGCGTCTTTCTGCTCTACGCGATGTGGATCGGCCATGTCAGGCTGTTCGCCGGCCGCGACCTGGTGGCCTGGATCGGGCTCGTCGTGGTCGTGCAGAACATCACGAGCTCGCTGCTCAACTCGCATCTCACAGATTTTCACGAGGGCTGGATCTACGTGATCGGCGTCGGCGTCGCCGGCGGCATCGCGCTGCGCAACCGCCGGCCCGAGAAGATGCTCACAGGGCTCGCCGCGACCGAGCCCTCGTGCATCCGCGTGAAGGATCACACTGTTTCAGACAAGGCTTCACCCGTGATCCTGCCTCGGACGCCCATCATTACGCGGGGACCGTGGGTGTGATGGCAAAGGACAGGCATCGCCCTTACAGCTGAGTTGCCCGACGAAATGCAAAGCTCGGACAATTCATGTCGCGAGAATGCGGACGTATGATTCACACACCGCGCAACAAACTCCCTGTCGTCCCGGCGAAGGCCGGGACCCATACGCCGCGGCCCGCGGAAAGGGCACAAGCGGCGTCGGCTTCTCTTGCAACTGAATTCGGTGGCTATCTCCCGGCCTTCGCCGGGACGACAGCGGTGAGTTGGCGCGAGCCGGGCTGGCATGACTGGCAAACACCTACCTTGTCGCGTCGTGCCCGACCTCGCCCGTGATGACATCGCCGAACAGCTCCCATGCCTCACCATTGAATCTCTGGAGCTGCATCTGCTCGATCGGATAGTAGTCGTCCGGCCCGGTATTGACCATGACGCCAGGCAGCATCAGGTCGGAGTGGAAGTTCTTCAGATTGGCCGCCTGCTTCATGACGTTCTCGCGCGTGAGATTGTCGCCGCACTGCTTCAGCACCTGCACCATCGCCTCCGCCTGCACGTAACCATAGAGATTGTTAGCATTGGTCTTGTCGCCATCGGGATAGTACTTGTCCATGAAGACGCGCCAGTGCTGCACCGGCGGATCCTTGTCCCAGGTCGGATCGGTCGGGTCCTTCAGATACGCCGTCGAGATAATGCCCTTGGAATATTCGAGCCCCGCCGGCTTCAGCACCGAGGCGACCGAGGTCGCGGTGTTGGCGAGGAAGAACTTTGGCTTCCAGCCGAGTTCGCCGACCTTGCGGATCGCCTGCGCCGACCCCTTCGGCGCGGCCCAGGAGAAGAAGATGTCGGCGCCGGAATCGTGCAGCGCGACAATCTGGGAATCGATCGAGGGATCGCTGACCTCATAGGATTTGTCGGCGATGATCATGTTGGCCTTGTCGCCGAGCCCATCCTTCAGGCCCTTGAACTGATCCTTTCCGGCGTCGTCGTTCTGCCAGAACACCGCGATCTTGCCGTTGGGGAAATTGTCTCTGATGTACTTGGCATAGATGCGGCCTTCGCTCTGGTAGTTGGGCTGGAAGCCCATCGTCCAGGGGAAGTTCTTCGGGTCGCCGAACTTGGTGCCGCCCGAGGCGACGAACAGTTGCGGCACCTTCCTGGCATTCATGTATTTCATGATCGCCGCGTTCGACGGCGTGCCCAGCGACTGGAAGATCAGCAACACCTCGTCGCCCTCGACGAGCTTGCGCGCCTGCTCGATCGCCTTCGGCGGCGAATAGGAATCGTCGTAGCTGATGAAGTTGATCTTGCGGCCGTTGATCCCGCCCTGGTCATTGATCATCGCAAAGAACGCGGCCTCGGTCTTGCCGATCACGCCGTAGGACGATGCCGGGCCGCTGTACGGCATGATATTGCCGATCTTGATCTCGGTGTCGGTCGCGCCGGGATCGTATGTCTTCTGCCCGAACGCGGATGTCGCTATCAGCGTCGCACTTGCGAAGGCCGCAATCGCAACACTATATCCGGAACG
Organism: Bradyrhizobium sp. LTSPM299; assembly: GCF_000938235.1. Classification (NCBI taxonomy): domain Bacteria; kingdom Pseudomonadati; phylum Pseudomonadota; class Alphaproteobacteria; order Hyphomicrobiales; family Nitrobacteraceae; genus Bradyrhizobium; species Bradyrhizobium sp. LTSPM299. The sequence goes on along the minus strand of NZ_JYMU01000087.1, from coordinate 64,568 downwards.
AGCTGGCATCATGTCCTCCCGATTTTGTCGTTGGCTTTGAGGCAAGTCTCGCAAGTCGTGCATGTGCTTGCAAGCACCCGGTTTTTTCGCCGGACGAAACGGCGTTGTTGCGTAGTGCTATTTGTGTTTGAAGATTTATCGGGGACTCACAAGTCGGGGCGGTCTGTTTGCTTAAGCCGAAAATACGTATTGGTCCGCGCCATCCGCGCCTCGCGGCGGCCGGCTATGAACTGACGCGCCGGATCAGCGAGCCGGCGATGGCGCGGCTCGGCCTGCACAAGGCAAACAGCGACACCGCCAAACGCACCCTCGCCTCGATCCGGGAACGGCTGCAACGTGGCGAAACTGTGTATATCGCGGGGCTGGCCTGTCCCGGGACGCACAATACCGGCGTCGCGCTGGTCGAGGTCACGCAGAGCGGCGGGCCGCGCCTGATCGTCAACAACGAGGAAGAGCGCTTCTCCGGCAACAAGCACACCACCGAATATCCTGAAGCCGCACTGGACGACATGCGCGAGGTGCTGCGGCGGATGGGCCGCGACATCAGCGATATCGCTGCCTTCGTCACGACGTGGGACTATCCTGCGTTGACGTCGATGCTGGTTCGCACCTCGTTCGAGGAGGCGCCGGCCAGCCTGAAGCTGCTGCGCACGCCCTTCGCGGCCGCGATCAACCTGCGCCAGTTGGACCAGGTGCGGCGCCTGTCGCCCAAGCTCGGCCGCAAACTCGGGCTGGCGGAACCCTTGCCGCTGATCTGCATGCCGCATCACGACAACCACGCCTGGTTCTCGTTCGCAGCCTCGCCGTTCGCCGACCACCACGAACCGGTCGCGATCGCCGTGCTCGACGGCACCGGCGATGCCGGCTCGATCTCGCTCTACGCCGCCGAGAACGGCGAGATGAAGCAGCTCTACTGCAACGACAGCCTGTTCGACTCGCTCGGCGCTTTCTACAGCGTGATCTCGTCGAGCCAGGGCGGCTGGACATGGTTATCCAGCGAAGGCCGTTACATGGGCGCCGCTGCCTGGGGCGACATGAATCGCGCCACCAATCCGTATTATCAGCGGCTGAAAGAGGTGCTGCAGCTCGGTCCTGACGGCGAGGTGCGCCTCAATCGAGCGATGGCAAACTGGTATAGCGATCCGGTCGACAATCCCTACAAGGCGCCGCTGATCGATATCCTCGGGCCGCCGCTGCGATCGGACCAGCTCTGGAATCCCGATGCGATGCTGCGGGTGGAGGACATCCATCACCGTCCCGACACCAAGGATCGGCTCGACAAGGCCGCCGCGACGCAAATGGTGTTCGAGGACGCGATGATCCACGTGGTCGATCATCTGCTGCGCATCACCGGCACCGACCGCCTAGTGCTGACCGGCGGCGTGGCGCTGAACGCGCTCGCCAACATGCGGCTGCTCGAGCATTTCAACGAGACCTGGTTCGCAGCGGCGCAACAGCGCAAGACGCGGCTGCATCTGTGGGTGCCGCCGGTGCCCGGCGATCCCGGCGTGCCGATCGGCGCCGCGTGGCTGTTCGCGCATATGGCTGGTGCTGCGCGCGGCGCGCCGCTGTCGCACGCATTCTATTGCGGCCTGCCGCCGTCGCATGCCGATATCACAGCGGCGTTGCAAGCCGACGATGTCGCGTCCACCGAGATCGGCAGTGTCGCGACGCCTGACGGGCGCGACGCGATTGCCGACCTGATGGCCTTCATGGTCGCGGAAGGCGGCGTAATCGCGATCTATCAGGGCGCCGCGGAAACCGGTCCGCGTGCGCTCGGGCACCGCTCGATCCTGGCAAACCCATGCGATCCCAATGTGCGCGAGCGGCTCAATCAGCGCGTCAAATATCGCGAAGCAATTCGCCCGCTGGCGCCAATGGCGACACTGGAAGCCGCGCGCGACTATTTCGTGCTGGAGGACGGTGCCTCCGACGACGGCTACAATGCCTATAATTACATGGTGCTAACGGCACATTCGAAGCCGCAGGCGCGCGAAAAAATCCCGGCGGTGGTGCATGCCGACGGCACCGGTCGGATCCAGATCGTGCGTGCCGAGGACGATCCCCTCACCTACGCCTATCTGAAGGCGCTCGGACGCCGCATCGGCGTCGAAATGTCAGTCAACACATCGTTCAATGTCGCCGGCCCAATCGCGCAGACGCCTGATCAGGCGATGGACACGTTGCGCCGTTCCAAGGGGCTCGATGCGGTGGTGCTGGTCGCCGACGACGGCACCGCCACCGCCGCCTGGCACGGCGGCGCGCGCGACAGCGGACGTTTCACGGGGTGGTATGAGGCCTGGAAGAAGGCGCGCGGCTGATCCATGTCAACACGCGCCCGTCAATCAGCAGCAACGCGCTTGATATCACAAGCGCGCCGATCACCTCGCGGAGCGAGATCGGCTCGCCGAGCACGAGATAGCCGAGCAGGATCGCGGTGACCGGAACGAGCAGCGTCACCAGCATCACATTGGTCGCCCCGGAGCGCTGCAGGATTTGAAAGAACACGCTATAGGCCAGTGCCGTCGACAATGTTGCAAGACCGAGCACCGCCAGCCACGTCGTCATATGAGGCATCGGCAATTGCCAGGGCCGATCGACGACGCCGGCGACGACAACCATCATCGCGGCCGAGGCCAGCATCTGGAACGTCGCCGTTCCCAGCGGCGGTACCCGCGATGGCAGCCGCCGCGCCACCAGCGCCGCGAGGCCGTAGCTGAAGGCGCCCGCCAGGCACAGCAGGATGCCGATGCCCTGCCTGGTCTCGAAGCCAAGCGCATCGCCATGCAGGATCGCGACCCCGATCAGGCCCGCGACAACACCGGCAACGCGGCGCGCCTGCAATTTTTCCTCACCGGCCACCGCCATCACGACCACGGCAAACAGCGGCGTGGTGGCATTGAGGATGGAGGCCAGCCCGCTCGAAATATAGGTCTGCCCGAACACGATCAGCGAGAACGGCAGGACGTTGTTGAACAGGCCCATCGCGACAAACGGCGCCCATCCCGACCAGCCGTGTGGAAACTCGATCTTACGGGATCGCAGCAACGGCAGCAGGATCGCAGACCCTAGCGCCACCCGCAGCAGCACCAGGGTCAGCGGCGGCAATTCTCGCACGATGACTCCGTTGAAGAAGAACGACCCGCCCCACAACACCGAGAGCACGCCAAGCAGCACCCAGTCGCGGCTGTCGATCCTGTTGTCAGTGGAAGGCATGTCCGGCTCTCATCTGCGCTGCAGATGACTAGTCAGTCGCAGCTGATATTCCCACCCGATTTCCGACAACCGCCGGCCGAGCTATTTCGGCCGCGACACGATCTCGATCATCTGGCCTTCGTCGGCGTCGGGCGCGTGGGCCTTCGCGCGGTCGTAGGCCGCAAGCGCCGCGCGGCTGACGGGGACATCGGGCAACAACGTCTCGGCAAGCCGGACCGCGTAGGCGGCGTCCTTGTGGCGCAGCGCGGCGGTAAACGAGGCGCCGGAGAAGTCGCGGGCGACCATCCGCTTGGAATGGCGGATCACCTGCGGGCTTGCGATCGCGCCGGTTCCGAGCGCCTCGGCCACCAGTTGCATGTTGAGACCGGCCTGCTCGGCCATCGCAACGCCCTCGGCGAGGCTTGCGATCTGCACCGCGCCGATCAGATTGTTGATCAGCTTGAACACCGTGCCGGTGCCGACCGCGCCGAAATGACGGACGGTGCTGCCGATCGGCGCCAGATACGGCCGCGCCTTGTCGAGATCGGCAGGATCAGCGCCGACCAAAAGCGTCAGCTTGCCCGCGGCGGCCGCCTCGGGGAGGCCGGTGACCGGGCAATCGATGTAGACCAGCCCCCGGCTGCGCAGCTCATGCGCCATGTCGAGTGTGTGCTGATACGACACCGTGGAGCACTCGATCGCAAGGGTGCCCGCCTTCATGGTCGCGGCGGCACCGTCTTTGGTCAGCCACACCGCGCGCGAGGCGTCGTCGTCGGCCACCATGGTGATAACGGCTTCGGCGTCGATCGCGGCATCCTCCGGCGAGGTCGCCCAGAGTGCGCCGCGCGCGATCAGGTCTTCCGCCTTGGCCTTGCTGCGATTCCACACGGAGACCGTGAAGCCGGCATCGAGGTAGCGGCCGGCCATCCCGTGGCCCATCCGCCCCAACCCGATGAAGGCAACGCGTTGCATGAGCTAATCCACATCCTCGACCGCGCCAGGCCCGGTGCCGAAGGCGCGCTGCGCCAGCGTCGCGGCCATGAATTCGTCGAGATCGCCGTCGAGCACGCCGGATGTATCAGACGTCTGCACGCCGGTGCGCAAATCCTTCACCATCTGATAGGGCTGCAGCACGTAGGAGCGGATCTGGTGGCCCCAGCCGATGTCGGTCTTGGCGGCCTGATCGGCGGCGGCCTGCTCTTCGCGTTTCTTCAACTCGATTTCGTAGAGTCGCGCACGCAACATGTCCCACGCCTGGGCTTTGTTCTTGTGCTGCGAGCGCCCTGCCTGGCAGACCACCGCCACACCGGTCGGAATATGCGTCAGCCGCACTGCCGACTCGGTCTTGTTGACGTGCTGCCCGCCAGCGCCGCCCGAACGCATGGTGTCGGTGCGGACGTCGGACTCGGCAATATCAATCTTGATACTGTTGTCGACCACGGGGAAGATCGCCACGCTGGAAAACGACGTGTGCCGGCGCGCGTTGGAATCATACGGCGAGATCCGCACCAGCCGGTGCACGCCGGCTTCCGTCTTCAACCAGCCATAGGCGTTGTGACCGCTGATCTGGATGGTCGCGGATTTGATGCCGGCTTCTTCGCCCTGGGTCTCTTCAAGGTATTCGATCTTGAAACCGTGCTTCTCGGCCCAGCGCGTGTACATGCGCAACAGCATCTCGGCCCAATCCTGGCTTTCGGTACCGCCGGCGCCGGCGTGAACCTCGAGATAGGAATCGAACCGGTCGGCCTCGCCCGACAGCAGCGCCTCGAGTTCGCGGCGGGCGACTTCCTTCTTGAGCGCCTTGAGCGCGGCCTCGGCTTCCGCCACCACGCCTGCGTCGTTCTCGGCGTCGCCGAGCTCGATCATGCCGACATTGTCATCGAGTTCGCGCTCGACTTTGCCAATACCGGAAAGCGCGTCCTCCAATGAGGTGCGCTCCTGCATCAACTTCTGGGCCTTCTGGGGATCGTTCCAGAGATTGGGATCTTCAGCGAGCTTGTTCAGCTCAGCGAGGCGTGCCGTCGATTGATCGACGTCAAAGATGCCTCCTCAGCAGCCCGACTGACTGCTTGATCTCTTCAACAAGGCGTTCGATTTCGGCGCGCATGGGCTCTTCGACTGTTCGGTGCAATAGCTGCGAGGGATGTAGCGACCGGCGCGGCAAAGCGCAATCGGCTTGGCCGCGCCGTCCCAGTGATTTGCCCGGTGATTTGCCCTGAAGGCGCGCTAATACAGCCCGCCGGTTCCCGGACGCATGAACAGACCCGTATCGGGCTGCTGCCCCTGCGACGGCTGAGGCGCGCGGCCATCGGCGTCGGCAACGCTGGGGGAATACCCCTCAGGCGGCGCCGTGCCCGGCTTGAAGGCCTCCAGGATGGTATTGCCGCCGCCGCCCGGACCGGCCCGCGTGCCGGTCTTGGAATCGACGCGTATCAGCTTGATGCCAGCCGGGATCTTGAACGGCGTCGCCGGCTTGTCGGCGAGCGCGAGCTTCATGAAGTCCCGGGCGATCGGTGCCGCGGTATGACCCGCTTGCGCGTTCCGGCCGAGGGAGCGCGGCTTGTCATAGCCCAGATAGAGGCCGATCACGAGGTCCGGGGAAAAGCCGACGAACCAGAGGTCCTTGGCATCATTGGTGGTGCCGGTCTTGCCGGCGATTGGCTTGCCGACGTCGCGCATGACCATCGCGGTGCCGCGCTGAACCACGCCCTCCATCATCGAGGTGATCTGATAGGCCGTCATCGGATCGAGCACCTGTTCACGGCGGTCGATCAATTGCGGCTCAGGCTGGTTCTTCCAGCCACCAGGCGCGTCGCAGCCGCGGCATTCGCGGGCATCGTGCTTGAAGATGGTGTGGCCGTAGCGATCCTGGATGCGGTCGATCAAGGTCGGCTTCACACGGCGGCCGCCATTGGCGAACATCGAATAGGCCGTGACCATCCGCATCACGGTGGTCTCGCCGGCGCCGAGCGCGTAAGAGAGGAAATTCGGCAGTTCGTCATAGACGCCGAAGCGCTTGGCATACTCGCCGATCAGCGGCATGCCGACATCCTGTGCAAGCCGCACCGTCACCGTGTTGAGCGAATGCGTCAGCGCGTTGCGCAGCGTGGTCGGGCCGTAATAGTGACCGGTCGAGAAATTTTCCGGACGCCAGACGCCGCCCCCCTGACCCTGGTCGATCTCGATCGGCCCGTCGACCACGATGCTCGACGGCGTGTAGCCATTGTCCAGCGCCGAGGAATACACGATCGGCTTGAACGACGAACCCGGCTGCCGGTAGGCTTGGGTCGCGCGGTTGAACTGGCTCTGATCGAACGAGAAGCCGCCGACCATCGCAACCACGCGGCCGGTCCATGGATCCATCGCAACCATGGCGCCGGAGATCTCCGGCAGTTGCCGCAGGCGATACTGGCCTTCGACCGCGTTGCCGTCCTTGTTCACCAGCGGATCGGCATAGATGACGTCGCCGGGCTGCAGCACCTGCGAGACGGCCGTCGGCGTCTTGCCCTTGCTCCGCGCCCAACGCGCACCATCCATCGTAATGATGCCGGTCTGCCGTTCCTTGCTGACTGCGCCGCCGAGCTCACGGCCCGGCTGGAAGCCGATCCGTGCCGACTGGTCGCTGGTATCAAGCACAACAGCTAATCGCCACGGCGCGACGTCGGAGAGCGATTTGACGTCGGCGAGCTTGACACCCCAATCACCGGAAATGTCGAGCTTCTGCATCGCGCCGCGCCAGCCCTGCGCCTCGTCATAGTTGACGAGACCGGCCGCCATGGTCTTGCGCGCCATCACCTGGATTTTCGGATCGAGCGTGGTGCGGACCGACAGGCCGCCCTCATAGAGTTTCTTTTCGCCGTAGCGTTCGAAGATGTCGCGACGGACTTCCTCGGCAAAATATTCGCCGGCGAAAATATGAGCACCGTTGCTGCGGCTGGTGACGACCAGCGGATCCTTGCGCGCCTTGTCGGCATCGGCCTGCTTGATCCAGCCGTTTTCCAGGAGACGGTCGATCACATAGTTGCGCCGCTCGATGGCGCGGTCGCGGTTGCGCACCGGATGCAGCGCCGCGGGCGCCTTCGGCAGCGACGCGAGATAGGACGCCTCCGCGATCGTCAGCTCGTTGACCGACTTGTCGAAGTAGACCAGCGACGCGGCTGCGATGCCGTAGGCGCCGAGCCCGAGATAGATTTCGTTCAGATAAAGCTCGAGGATGCGGTCCTTGGAATAGGCGCGCTCGATGCGCATCGCGAGCAAGGCTTCCTTGATCTTGCGCGCGAACGAGACTTCGTTGGTCAACAGGAAGTTCTTCGCAACCTGCTGGGTGATCGTCGAGGCACCCTGCGGACGGCGGTTGGAGCCGTAGTTCTGTGCATAGAGGATCGCGGCGCGTGCCATGCCGGAATAGTCGATGCCGCCGTGCTCGTAGAAGTTCTTGTCTTCAGCGGCGAGGAACGCGTTGATCACGAGCTTCGGCACCGCCTGGATCGGCAGATAGAGCCGCCGCTCCTTGGAGTATTCGCCGAGCAGCGCGCCGTCGGCGGCATGCACCCGCGTCATCACCGGCGGCTCATAGTCCTGCAGCTGCGAATAGTCCGGCAGGTCCTTGGAGAAATGCCAGATCGCACCGGCGACGGCGGCGATGCCGACCAGGAACACGACGGTTCCGGCGGCGAACAAGAATCCCATAAACCGCACAAGCAGGCGCATTATCGAAGTTCCGTCCCTACCCGTCGGCGCTCGGTTCTCGGAAGCGCCGGTCCTAACGTGCGAAAGCGTCTCACGCGGCGAAGCCTGGGCGCAACAAGCGATCGTTGCACATGCCCAATATACAAGAGCCGTCAGACAATATGGTCGATTCTGACGGCCCTGCGGTCCGTTTTCTATACCGTCGCGGCTGTGGCCAAACTAGGGCTTCTGTCGCGCAACGGCCTTCTCACGCAGCTGATTTCATTTGGCCGGTCCGGCAGTTGCCAGCCGTTTGGCGAAAAACGCGTCGATCGCCTGGGCCATCGAGCCGACGGTCTTGTTCCGCCAGCTCTCCGAAACCAGGTGCTCGAGATCATCCTTGTTGGAGACATAGCCCAGCTCGACCAGAACGGACGGAACATCGGGAGCCTTGAGCACCCGGAAACCCGCCGATTTCAGCGGATTTTTATGCATCCTCGCCGTGGTCTTCATCTCGGTCATCAGGAGATGGGCAAAGCGGTTGGAGAAGGTCTTGGTTTCCCGCTGCGCGAGGTCGATCAGGATGTCGGCAACCTCGGTCGGCTCATCGGTCAGGTTCACGCCGCCGATCGAGTCGGCCTTGTTTTCGGCGTCGGCCAGCCGCTCGGCCTCGGCGTCGGAGGCCTTGTCCGACAGCGTGTAGATCGTGGCGCCCTGGGCATCGCCCTCGCGGCGCGGCAAGGCGTCGGCGTGGATCGACACGAACAGCGCGGCCGACTGGGTGCGCGCGACCTTGACGCGGTCATTGAGCGGAATGAACGTGTCGTCGGTCCGGGTCATGACGACCCGGTACTTGCCCGACTTCTCGATCCGGTCGCGCAAAGCGAGGCCGAATCCCAGGACAAGGGTCTTCTCCATCTCGCCACCGGACTGGGTGCCGTTGTCGATGCCGCCATGGCCGGGATCGATCACGATCAGCGGGCGCGCGTCCGGGATCGCGGCTGGTGTCAGCGCCGCCGTCGTGGCCGGAGGGACGACCGCGGCATTGGCATTGGTGTCGGAGATCGCCCGCTTGAGATCAGGCCGGTTCTCCGGGGCGAGCGACTGCACGAAGGCGGTGCGGTCGACCTCTTCGAACTCCAGCACCAGTCGCGGCGGCTGGCCGTTGGCGGCGTCGAGCACATAGGAATTGGCAACCTTCGCCGGCCCCGTGAGATCGAACACGATTCGGGATCCGCCAGGCATTACCAGGCCATAGCGGAATGCCTTCACCAGCCCTCGGCCGGCAGCGCCAGTGCCGGCTGCGAGCTGGAAGGTGACCTGCGGAACGTCGACCACCACCCGATAGGGGTCGGCCAGCGGAAAGGCCCGAAACTCGATTTTCCGGTCGAGGTCGAGGATGAAGCGGGTCTGCTTGCCGTCGCCGGCGAGTCGCGCGTCGGAAGCGATTGGGAAGCTGGGGGTGGCGGCGGGAGCGGCCTCGGCAGCAACTTTGATAGGAGTGGCTGCTGCCGCCTTCGGCCCCTCGGCGGCACTCGGACCGGTCGGCTCGGCACACACCAATGCTGCGGCGCACAATAGCCCGCATCCCAGCAAAACAAGGTGATTTGCGCGGTTCGCCACCGACTCGGTGCCTCCCAAGCAGCGTCTTACCCGATTAAAACCACACGGTTAATCGTGCCTTAATGACGCAAGAGCGAAAAGGATCGAGTGTTGCCCTGCCGCGACGCTTCTCTTGCGCCTGACTGCCAATCCACGTATGTACGGAATGCTGACGGCTAGTACTCCCGGTTGTGTCGCGTTCAGCCTCCCGGTGCAGCGGTGGAACTTTCGGTCCCGAAAGGTCCAACGTGTTTTTCCGATCCCCTCCGCAGCCAGCGCAGCGCGCGGCTGACAAGGAGGGGCGGTTTCGAGCCCGAGCGGCGTCCGGTCCCAGGCACACTCTCGCCAGAGGGACGGTTTTGAGACACGGCACAACTGATTATCCGGTCCTTCGGGGCCTCGATATGCGATGGCCGGCAGGCGCTTCGGCGCCGCGCTGGGCTTTCAGCAAAAGATACGGCGGTATTTCTCGCCGCCACCATGTTTAGACGGGCCGACGCTTAATGCGCCAGACTGTATTGCCGACCAGGATCCCCGAGACGATCGCGCTGACGCGAGGCGAAAGCTCCGCCCGTCGCATCGTAACGGTGGGCTCCCGATCGGCGCTGCGCCTCAAGACGCGTTTTGGCCTTCCCCTCACCCCCGAATCAGGTGGACCGTCGCGTCACCGGGCCGCGCAGCTTGCGCGCGCCATGCACCGCGCCCGCCGCCGTCAAGAGCCCCAAAATGCCCAACAAGATGTTGATCGATGCCACCCACCCGGAAGAAACCCGGGTCGTTGTGGTCCGCGGCAATCGCGTCGAAGAGTTTGATTTCGAGACTGCCCAGCGCAAACAACTGCGCGGCAATATATACCTCGCCAAGGTCACGCGCGTAGAGCCGTCGCTGCAGGCCGCCTTCATCGAATATGGCGGCAATCGTCACGGCTTCCTGGCCTTCAGCGAAATCCATCCCGACTACTACCAGATCCCGGTCGCCGACCGTCTGGCGCTGATCGAAGCCGATGAGCGCGCACATCGCGAGGCGGAGGAAGAGCACGAGAACCGCGGCCATCACCGCCGCCGGTCGCGGCATCGCAACGCCCGCCGCCGCGGCAATGGCGATCGCGTGCAGAGCGAGGTGATCGAAGGCGCCGCTGTCGATCCGCAGGCGCCGCAGCCCCACGACGGGCACGAACATCCCGTCGATGCCGAACATCATGAGCATGACGTGGTTGCCCACGAAGGTCATGAGCACGAGGCACACGACAACGGCCATGACGATCACGGCCATGATCATCATGATCACGACCATGACCATCATCACGACCACGATCATCACCACGCGCAAGAGCACGACCACGCCCCCGCGGTAAGCGAGGCTCTGGCTGGTGACGCCCAGCCCGATCCCGTCGCTGCCGTGGTCGAGGCATCCGCTGCGTCAGCAGTGCCGGACACCGTCGTCGAAAACAATCATGAGCCTGAGCGGGCGCATGAGGAGCAGGCCGAGGAAAACGCGGCCCACGCTGACGACGCGCCCCATGGTGACGAGATTCATGCGACCGGCGACGACCACGTCGCAGCCGAGCATGGCTCCGGCGACGCTGCCGCATCCCAGAGCGAGCATGCCGACGAAGCCAGCGACGATGAGGACGACGACGAAGACGGCGAGGAAGAGGAAGTCGTCGAGTCCGTCGGCGGCGACGACGTGCTCGAGGAAGTTCCGGAACGCGCGTTCCGGCCGCGCCGCCAGTACAAGATCCAGGAAGTCATCAAGCGCCGCCAGGTGATGCTGGTTCAGGTCGTCAAGGAAGAACGCGGCAACAAGGGCGCCGCGCTCACCACCTATCTGTCGCTCGCCGGCCGTTACGCCGTGCTGATGCCCAACACTGCGCGTGGCGGCGGCATCAGCCGCAAGATCACCTCCGCTCAGGACCGCTCGCGGCTGAAGGAAGTGGTCCAGGACCTCGACGTGCCCGAGGGCATGGGCATCATCCTGCGCACCGCCGGCGCTGCCCGCAGCAAGCCGGAGATCAAGCGCGACTTCGAGTATCTGATCCGGATGTGGGAGACCGTGCGCGACCTGACGCTGAAGTCGCAGGCCCCAAGCCTCGTCTACGAGGAAGGCTCGCTGATCAAGCGCTCGCTGCGCGACCTCTACAACAAGGAGATCGACGAGATCCAGGTGGCGGGCGAACCCGGCTACCGCGAAGCGCGCGATTTCATGAAGATGCTGATGCCCGCGAACGTGCGCGCGGTGAAGCTGTATCGCGACGGCCAGCCGCTGTTTTCCCGGATGGGTGTCGAGAGCCAGCTGGACGCGATGTTCTCGCCGACCGTGCAGCTGCGCTCCGGCGGCTACATCGTCATCAACCAGACCGAGGCGCTGGTCTCGATCGACGTCAACTCGGGACGGGCGACGCGCGAGCACCACATCGAGGACACCGCGCTCAAGACCAATCTGGAGGCGGCGGAGGAAGTCGCGCGGCAGCTGCGCTTGCGCGACCTCGCCGGCCTGATTGTCATCGATTTCATCGACATGGACGAGAAGCGCAACAACCGTTCGGTCGAGCGCAAGCTGTCCGATTGCCTGCGGCAGGACCGTGCACGGATCCAGGTCGGCCGGATCTCGCATTTCGGCCTGCTGGAGATGTCGCGCCAGCGCATCCGCGCCAGCGTGCTGGAGAGTTCGACCGAGCCCTGCCCGCAATGCGGCGGTTCGGGTCACGTCCGCTCGGTCTCGTCGGTGGCGCTGCAGCTGTTGCGCGGCATCGAGGAAATCCTGATGAAGGGCGCAACCCACAATCTGGTGGTGCGCACCCGCACCGACGTCGCGCTCTATGTCCTCAACCACAAGCGCGGCCATCTGCGCGATCTCGAAAACTCCTTCAAGGTGACGCTGGCGGTGGTCGCCGACGCCACGGTGAGCGCCCAGCAGTCCTACATCATCGATCGCGGCGAACAGGTGCATACGCTCGAAGCGGCTAAGGCGCTGCTGGTGGCGCAGGCCGCCGCGTCGCCGGCGCAGCCTGAAGAGGCCGATGACGACGAGGAACCGTTTGAATACGAGGCCGAGGTCGAGGTCGAAACCGAAGAGACCGAGAGCCTTGCCGACGACCCGGCAGCCGGCGAGGAAGCTGGTGCCGAGGGCGAAGGTGATGGTCAGCGCCGCAACAAGCGGCGTCGCCGGCGGCGCGGTCGCGCCAGCGGCGAAACGCGCGAGGGCGGCCCGGCGCCGCGCGAGGACGCTGACGCCCTCATGCATGTGGCGCCTGAGGCCACCGAAGCGGTCGCGGCCGAGGATGCCGAAGGCGACGAGGAGGAAGGCGAAGAGCAACCGGGTTCGCGCGGCGATCAGGGCGCCAATGGCGAGCGCCGCCCGCGCCGCCGTGGACGTCGTGGCGGCCGCCGCCGGCGTGGCACCGGTGGACCGGAGGACGGTCTCGCGGGATCGATCGCCGATGAGCTGGGCCCGACGTCGGCGCCGGAAGTCACTGACGCGGTCGCCGACTTCGATGGCCATTCGACCGAGCCCGCCCCATCGCTGGTCGAGCCCGAGCCGGTTGCACCTGCGCCGGAGTTCCAGCCGGCCGAGCCGGCACCTGCCGAGGCTTCCGTCGTACCCGACGAAAACCCGGCCGAGGCCGAGCGTGCCGCGCGGCGACGTTCGACCGTGCGTGAAAAGGTCAGCTTCGCCTCGAGTCCGGCGCAGGAAGCTCAAGCGCCCGAGTTGGTCCAGAGCCCGGCGGAATCATCGCACTCTGCCTCCGCTCCAGAGGCCGGACCGGCTGCCACCACCGAGGCTCCGACCCGCAAGGGATGGTGGTCGCGGCGCTTCGGCGGCGGCGATTAGGACCCATCGCAAACGAAAACGCCCGGTTCAAACCGGGCGTTTTTTATTGGACAGGCGCGCCGAACGTCAGCCGCCTTCGTTGAGCGATGCCGCATCGCGGGTCGCGATCTGGCGCAGCTGATCATAGAGATCCGGCGCCTCGCTCGTGCACAGGCAGACACCCCTGGCCGGCTCGTCGCCGGCGTTGAGGTAGGCGTGTCCCATCGTGCTGTCGAGATAGATGCCATCGCCCGCGCTCAGGATCTCCAGTGCATAGAATTCGGTGTGAACCGCGACCCGCCCGCTCGTCACCAGAAAATACTCCTCGCCGGCGTGGCGCAGCAGCGGGCCGAACTCCTCCAGCGAGCGGGCCCGCACCTCGGCCATGATCGGCACCATGCGTTTGCCGATCAGGTCGGTGCATTGATAGCTGTAGGTATAAAATTTGGTGGTGATCACCTGCCCCTGCCCAGCCCGGCTGATGCTGCGGCGAGCCGTGACGGGTCGATCCCGCCCGGGCCGGCCGGCGGCGGGATTGAATAGCTCGGCGATCTCCATCTGCAGGCCCGAGGTGAGCTGCAGCAGCTTGTCGTAGGTCAGCGACATCAGCCCATTCTCGACCTTCGACAAGGTCGACAACGCCATTCCGGTCCGCTCCGCAACCTGCTTCAGCGTCAGGCCCCGCACCTGGCGGGCGGCCTTCAGGCACTGGCCGAGCTGGGAGTTGGTCCCCTCGGGCGTGGTGATGTCGCTCATGTTCGATCTCTATCACGTATCAGCAGCCAGAAAAATTGTTGTTCGATCGATCTAATTCTTCTGGGCTCCGGATCGTCGATGGAGGGCTCATGACGATCGTTCAGGCAGAATTCCTATCCAATATGCACAAAAATGACCGTCTTGGCCAATATTGAAGCCTCGAGTTTAATTTCCGATGTGCTAAATAATTTTCACAACGGAAAGGGATCACACTTGGCAGAACTCTGCGATTCGAGCGCCGTCGAGCTGACACGGCTAATGGCCAAGCGCGAAGTCTCGCCTGTCGAGCTGCTCGATGGCTGCCTTGCGCGCATCGCTGCAACGAACCCCGCGGTCAACGCCGTCGTGACCCTCGATGAGGCGGGTGCCCGCGCGGCCGCCAAGTCGGCAGAGGCTACGATCCTTCGCGGTGACGAGACCGGTGCCCTGCACGGGCTTCCCCTGCTCATCAAGGATACCCAGGACACCGCCGGGCTGCGCACGACCTATGGCAGCCCGCTGTTCGCCAATCATGTGCCGGCCACCGACCAGGCCTCGGTCGCGCGGCTGCGCGCGGCGGGTGCGATCATCATCGGCAAGACCAACACGCCGGAATGGGCGGCCGGTGGCAACACCCGTAACCCCGTGCACGGCGCGACCGGCAATCCGTTCGATCCCTCGCGCTCGGCGGCCGGCTCGTCAGGCGGCTCCGCCGTGGCGCTGGCATGCGGCATGTCCCCGCTCGCCTCCGGCTCCGACACCGGCGGCAGCCTGCGCAACCCCGCAGCGTATGCCGGCATCGTCGGCATGCGCCCGTCCTATGGCCTGGTGGCCAGCGAACGGCGCGCATTCGGCTGGTCCAATTTGTCGACCGACGGCCCGATGGCGCGCAATGTCGCCGACATCGCGCTGATGCTGTCAGTGATGGCGAGCGACGATGTGCGCGACCCCCTCGCCTACACGCTGCCGGGTGAGCCCTTGCGTGGACGTCCCGAGCGCTGGAACACACCCCGCCCTGCGGAGCTCGCCAAGCTGCGCGTCACCTTCACCGAAGATTTCGGCTTTGCGCCGACCGAGCGCGCGATCCGGCGCGTCTTCCGTCATCGCGTCGCGCAGCTTGCGCCGATGGTTGCCGAATGCCGCGAGACCACGCCGGATTGCGGCGGAGCCGACGACGCCTTTGCCGTGCTGCGCGCGGCGCTGTTCCTGGCGACGCACGGCAAGACCTACCAGGAGCGTCCTAAAATGCTCGGCCGGAATGTACGGGCCAATATCGAAGAAGGCCTCGGCTACGATCTCCAGGACTATGCGCGTGCCGCAGCCACGCAGACGCGAATCTACCGTGCGTTTCAGGCCTTCTTCGAACAATGCGATGTCCTGATCAGCCCGACGATCACGCTCAGTCCGCGTCCCTGGTCCGAACTCTATCCCACCGAGATCGACGGCGAACCCACGACGTCCTATTTCCACTGGCTTGCGCTTGCCTATGGCGTGACGCTCGCGGGACACCCGGCCATAAGTCTGCCGGTCGGCGTCGACGAGGCCGGCATGCCATTCGGCCTGCAGATCGTCGGACCGCGCGGCGGCGACGCCATCGTGCTGGCCGTGGCGGCCGCCCTCGAGGCGGCGTTCGCGGCGGCTCCCGACCTGCGCCGGCCGATCCCCGATCTCGCGCGGCTGGCCGCGGCACCGCCGTTGTCGGCGGCACCAGGCTTCCTCGCATGGGACTAGCCCGACACCAACGCTAGCTGCACCGGTGCGCGGTGCGTGATCGGAGATGATGATGCCTGCCCTGCCGAAGCGGAACACTGGTGTCGTCGGGTTCGTCCTGCTCTACCTCGCGTTCTGCATTTCCTACATCGACCGCGCGGCCATCTCGCTGGCGCTGGCGCAGATCGGCAAGGACTTCAATCTGCAGGCATCCGATCTCGGCATCGTCATCAGCGCATTTTTTCTCGGCTACGCGGTGATGCAGGTCCCGGGCGGCTGGCTGTCCGATCGCTTCGGCTCGAAATACGTGGTCATCGTCACGATCGCGATGTGGTCGCTGTTCACCGCCTTCACCAGCGTCGCGTGGTCGCTCGCCTCGCTGGTGGCGATCCGTTTCATCTTCGGTATCGCCGAGGGCGGCTTTCCGCCGGCCAGCATCCGGGCCGTCGCCGAACTGTTCAAGCGGGACAGCCGGCCGAAGATGTCGGCACTGCTGCTGTCATCGAACTATGCCGGCAGCATGGTCGCACCGCTGATCATGGCGCCGCTCATCCTCTGGCTCGGCTGGCGTCATGCCTTCAATGCGATCGGCTTCGCCGGTATCCTGTTTGCGCTGGTCTATTTCATCTTCGTGCCTCATATCGGCCGCACCGGCGATACCGGTTCGGGCGCCGCCGTCACGACGCTAACCGCCAGCCGCGCGCCGATGCGCGAGCTGATGAAGAATCCGCTGCTCTGGCAGTTGATGGTGGTTTGGTTCGGTCTGAGCTGCGTCAACAAGGGGCTGGATTCCTGGATGCCGCTCTATTTGCTGCAGCAGCGCGGGCTCGATCTGAAGGCGGTCGGCCTGCTGACGCCGATTCCATTCGTGCTGGCACGATCGCGACCGCGATCGGCGGCTGGGTCATGACGACCTTCTTCGCCGAGCGCGAGAAATACCTCCTGATCGGCAGCTCCGCCCTGACTGGCATTTTCCTCTACGCAATGTACAAGTCGGAGACGATCACGGCGTTGATCTTGTATCAATCGCTGGTCTACTTCTTCAAAAGCTTCGTGCTGGCCTCGGTGATAGCGCTTCCCACAAAACTGCTCCGCGACGACCAGATCGGATCGGCTGTCGGCATGGTCAATCTCGGCGGCCAGAGCGCGGGCTTCGTCGCCCCAGCCGTGATGGGTTTCATCGTGAGCGGCACCGGATCCTTTGACGCAGCCTTCGGCTTTCTCATCGTCATGACGGCGATCTCCGTTGTCGTCGCTTCAACCATCGGCACGACCCGCGCCACGCTGGCGTCGAGCCCAGCCTGACGGAGAACAGGATTCAATGCAAAGCGCGATAGTTCTTGGCGGCGGCATGGTGGGCGTCAGTACGGCGCTGCATTTGCAGCGCCGCGGCTGGTCGGTCACGCTTGTCGACCGCAAGGAGCCCGGCCGGGAGACCAGCTACGGCAATGCCGGGATCATCCAGAGCGAGGCGGTCCGGCCCTATCCGATGCCGCGCGATCTCGCGACGCTTGCAAGGATCGCGATGGGCCGCACCAATGACGTGCGTTATCGGCTGGCCTCGCTGCCGCAGCACGCCGGCCCGCTGCTGCGCTATTGGTGGCACTCCACGCCCGAGCGGCACCGCAAGGCCACCGTCGCCTGGGCGCGCCTGATCGCCCACGCCACGTCGGAGCACGACACGCTGATCCGCGAGGCCCATGCTGACAATCTGATCCGTCGCGCCGGCTTCCGCATCCTTCACCGCGATCCCGCGGCGCTGGAGCAAGCGATTGCGGCCGCGGAAGAAAACCAGCGCGACTATGGCGTGACGTTTCGTGTCCTTGATGGCAGCGAGCTCGCCAGGGCCGAACCGATCCTGCGCGACGACCTGCCCGGCGCCATCCACTGGCTCGAACCTTGGACCGTGTCGGATCCTGGCGGCCTCGTCTCGGCCTATGCCGGCCTGTTCGAGCGCCTCGGCGGCACGCTCTCGCGCGGCGACGCGCAGACGCTGACGGAGACCTCATCCGGCTGGTCGCTCGATACCGCCGCAGGCCGCATCGACGCCGCCAACGTGGTGGTCGCGCTCGGGCCCTGGTCGCCCCAATTGCTGCGTAAGTTCGGCTACCGGATTCCGCTGGTGCGCAAGCGTGGCTACCACATGCATTATCAGGGCGGCCGCTCGCTCGATCTGCCGTTGGTCGACACCGCGATGGGCTATGCGATGGCGCCGATGGCCAAGGGAACCCGCATCACCACCGGTGCGGAACTAACCAGCCCCGACGCTCCCGCGACGCCGATTCAGCTCGGCCATGCAGAAGCCGCCGCGCGAGGCCTGCTCGAGATCGGGACCAGGGTCGAACCCGCGCCGTGGTTCGGCACGCGCCCCTGCACGCCCGACATGCTGCCGGTGCTCGGGCCTGCACCACGCCATCGCGGGCTATGGACGAATTTCGGCCACGGCCATCAAGGCTTCACGCTCGGCCCCGCCACGGCGCGACTGCTCGCCGAAATGATGAACGGCGAGGCCCCCTCCGTGGACGCCTCGCCGTATCGGCCGGATCGGTTCTGACCTCGGACGCGATTAATCGGTCGTGACGGCGGTCTCCATGTCGGTCGGATCGATCTGCCGCGCGAGATTGGCGTTGAGCTTGTCGCGATCGAGCTCGCCCTCCCACCAGGCGACGATCACGCAGGCGACGCCGTTGCCGCAGAGATTGGTCAGCGCGCGGCATTCGCTCATGAACTTGTCGATGCCGAGCACGATCGCCATGCCCGGCACCAGCCGCGGATCGACCACCGCAAGCGTCGCCGCCAGCGTGATGAAGCCCGCGCCGGTGATGCCGGATGCGCCCTTCGAGGTCAGCATCGCCACGACCAGGATCGTGAGCTGCTGGCTGAAGGAGAGATCGAAGTTGAGCGCCTGGGCGATGAACAGCGTCGCCAGCGTCATATAGATGTTGGTGCCGTCCAGGTTGAACGAATAGCCGGTGGGCACCACGAGGCCGACCACCGATTTCGAGCAGCCGAGCCGCTCGAGCTTCTCCATCAGGGATGGCAGCGCGCTCTCGGAGGACGAGGTGCCGAGCACGATCAGCAATTCGTCCTTGATATAAGCCAGGAACTTGAAGATCGAGAACCCCGCGATCCGCGCGATGATGCCCAGCACCACGAGCACGAACAGCGCCGCGGTCAGGTAGAACGTCGCGATCAGGCCCACCAGATTGAGGATCGCGCCAGTGCCGAACTTACCGATCGTGTAGGCCATCGCGCCGAAGGCGCCAATCGGCGCCGCGCGCATCACGATGGAGATCACGCCGAACACCGCATGCGCGGCATCGTCGATGAAGTTTCGGATGGTATGGCCGCGCTCGCCGAGGCCCATGATGGCAAAGCCGAACAGCACCGAGAACAGCAGCACCTGCAGGATCTCGCCCTGCGCGAACGCGCCGACCACGGTATCCGGAATAATGTGCAGGAAGAAATCGACGCTCTTTTGCGCCTCGGCCTGCTTGGCGTAGCCAGCGACCGCCTGGGCGTTCGCCGCGGCGCCACCGAAGCCGGCGCCCGGACGGAGCACGTTGCCGACGACGAGCCCGATCACCAGCGCAAAGGTCGAGACGATCTCGAAATAGACCAGTGCCTTGATGCCGATGCGGCCGACCTTCTTGGCATCCTGGATGTGCGCGATGCCGGAAACGACGGTGCAGAAGATGATCGGCGCGATCACCATCTTGATCAGCTTGATGAAGCCGTCGCCGAGCGCCTTGATCCAGTCGTTGGTCGCAAGCTGAGGCCATATGGCCCCCACGATCGCGCCGAGCACGATCGCGATCAGAACCTGGACATAGAGAATCTTATACCACGGCTTGGTGCCGGCAGTCGCCGGCGCGCCCGTGGCAACGTTTGTCGTTGCCATATGTCGTTCCCCCCTCAGAGACGGCAGTGCCAGCCAAGAACAACTTGGCCGGTCGAGTCAAATGGAACCGGTCGCGCCTTGTGGTCTTATCCGCGGCGATCTGCCGCGCGCCGCGCGGCCGGCACCAGTGCAGCCCCCAGCGCGTTCTTGACCAGCGTCGCGGCAATGAACGGCACGATGCCGACCAGCCATGCCTTCTCGACGCCGAGCCCGGCGCCGAAGGCGAGCCAGCAGAAGCCCGCCGCGAGGATGACGACATGGCCGATCGCCATCGCCGCAAACAGCCAGATCACGCTCCGATCCCAGCCCCGCTCGCTCAGCAAGCCGGTCACGAAAGCCGCGGCAACGAATCCGAGCAGGTATCCGGCGGTCGGGCCGAGCAGCGGCACGAGGCCGCCGACAGGGCCGGCAAAGACCGGCATCCCGATCGCGCCCTCGGCGAGATACGCAACCATCGTCGCGCTCCCGAGGCGCCAGCCATAGGTCGCACCGATCATCAGCACGACCAGCGTCTGCAGCGTCATCGGCACATAGGGCAGCGGCAGATTGACCTTCGCCGACAGGGCGAGCAGCGCGGTGCCCAGCAGCACCAGCACGACCGCGCGCGCGACGCCGGAGGCCTC
The DNA here is from genome assembly GCF_000938235.1 of Bradyrhizobium sp. LTSPM299. Classification (NCBI taxonomy): domain Bacteria; kingdom Pseudomonadati; phylum Pseudomonadota; class Alphaproteobacteria; order Hyphomicrobiales; family Nitrobacteraceae; genus Bradyrhizobium; species Bradyrhizobium sp. LTSPM299. The sequence goes on along the minus strand of NZ_JYMU01000087.1, from coordinate 44,324 downwards.
TCCGGCCTGCGCGGGCCACAACACCGACGCGAGTGGGAAATGCCGCGCGACGGCGGGCTGCGAAACCGATTTGACTGACAAGGGGAAACTCCGGGATGGCTCTTGAAGATTGCGGGCTATTTAAGCCAATGCGCGATCCGCGCAACCGCTTCCTGCATCTCGGCTGCCGAGCGCGCATAGGAAAAGCGGATGAAGGCACGGCCGTGGACCGGATCGAAATCGACGCCCGGGGTCGCCGCGACATGCGTCTTCTCGAGCATCTGGCTGGCGAACGCGAAGCTGTCGGCGGTGAAGTCGGATACGTCGGCGTAGAGATAGAACGCGCCATCCGCCGGCAGGAATTTTGTCAGGCCCGCCTTCGGCAAGCCCTCGATCAGGATGCGGCGGTTCTCCTGATAGCCGCGCTTGATCGCTTCCATCTCGTCACGGCCGTCGAATGCGGCTTCAGCCGCGATCTGCGACAGCGTCGGCACCGAGATCGAGAGATTCTGCTGCAGCCGCTCGATCGGCCGCACCAGCGCGTCCGGCACCACCATCCAGCCGACGCGCCAGCCGGTCATACAGAAGTATTTCGAGAACGAGTTGATCACGAGCGCCTGCGGTGACAGTTCGGCCGCGGTCACTGCCGGGAATGCGTAGTCGAGCCCGTGATAGATCTCGTCGGAGATGAAGCGGATACCGGCGCAGTCGACGGCGGCCATCAGGCTCGACAGTGCCTCGCGCGACATCATCGTGCCGGTCGGGTTGGCCGGGCTGCCGACCAGCACGCCCTTCAGCGGCGCCTTGCGATGGGCCGCGAGCAGCGCCTCGCCGGTCAGCGCATGACGCGTCTCATGTGAGGTTTCGATCAGCACCGGCTCGCAGCCGAGCGCGGTCAGGATGTGCCGGTAAGGCGGATAGCCGGGAACGGTGACCGCCACCCGGTCACCCGGCTCGAACATCGCCAGGAACGCCAGGATGAAGCCGCCCGACGAGCCCGTGGTCACGATGATCCGTTCGGCGTCCACCGCGCAGCCATATGTGTCGCGGTAATGACGGGCGATGCGCGCGCGCAGGGTCGGAATTCCGAGCGCTGACGTATAGTCGATCCGCCCGTCCTGCAGTGCGGCCTGGGCAGCCGCGATCGCCGGTTTCGGAGCTGACGCCGCAGGCTGACCGACCTCCATGTGGATGACGTGGCCGCCGGCGGCCTCGATTCGAGCCGCTGCGGCCATCACGTCCATCACCATGAACGGTGGAACGTTGCTCCGCGTGGATGCCGTCAACAGGCTGGTTACACGGTCTCTCACTGTCGCATCGAGCATGGATATCTGCTATTTGGGCGGCCGCAGCCGAATTGGGGTTCCCGCACCGGTTACCGCCCCAGACTGGCCGCATTCGGTAGCTTCTTATAGCGTTTTCAGACTGAGTGAATACCGGTTCGCGTGACAAAAGACCGCAAAAACAACAGGCCGTGCCGCGCTTCTGATCTCATCAGGGCCGGAATCGGGCGTTGCCTTTCCGCGGGTCGACCACTGCCAGTCGATCGCCCCATGCTGTTCCGCCCTCCGCTTCGCACCGGGACGTTCAAACTGACCGCGCTCGTCACGGCGGTCGCACTTGCGCTCGGCCCCATAGCCACCGCACAGGCACAACAGGGCAAGGGCCCCCCGGTGCTGCGCGATACCGAGTCCGAGCAGCTGCTGCGCGAATACACCCGCCCGGTCCTGCGCGCGGCGGGCCTGGAGAAGCAGAACATCCAGATCGTGATTATCAACGAGAGCGCGTTCAACGCGTTTGTCGCGGACGGTCGCCGCATCTTCGTCAACTATGGCGCGCTGCTGCAGTCGGAAACGCCGAACCAGATCATTGGCGTGCTGGCGCACGAGACCGGCCATCTGGCCGGCGGCCACCTCGCCAAGCTGCACGAACAGCTGGCGCAGGCGCAGACGCAAATGATCATCGCCATGCTGCTCGGCGCCGGCGCGATCGCCGCGGGCGCACGCGGTGGCGCCGGGAACGGTCTCTCCAGTGCAGGCGCCGCTGCGATCTCGGCCCCGCAATCCGTGATCATGCGCTCGCTATTGTCCTATCAGCGCCAGCAGGAGGAAAACGCCGATCGCGCCGGCGTCAAGTTCCTGACCGCGACCGGCCAGTCGCCCAAAGGCATGTACGACACGTTCAAGCGTTTCACCGACGAGAGCCTGTTCGCGGCCCATGGCGCCGATCCGTACCTTCAGTCGCACCCGATGCCGATCGATCGCGTCCAGGCGCTGGAAGTGTTCGCGCACGCCAGCCCGTACTGGGACAAGAAGGACGATCCCGCGCTGCAGCTCCGCCACGACATGATGCGCGCCAAGATCTCCGGATTCATGGAACGGCAGGATACGGTCTACCGCCGCTATCCGCTCACCAATACCAGCATGCCGGCGCGCTATGCGCGGGCCATCACGACCTATCTGCACGGCGATTTGCGCTCGGCGATCGCGCAGATCGACGGCCTGATCCAGCTGCAGCCCAATAATCCCTACTTCTATGAATTGCGCGGCCAGGCCCTGCTCGAGGGCGGCCGGCCCGTAGAGGCGATCGCGCCGCTGCGCAGGGCCGTACAGCTCTCCAACAGCGCGCCACTGATTGAGATGCTGCTCGGCCAGGCGCTCGTCGCCTCCGACAACAAGGCCTACACCGACGAGGCCATCAGCATCCTGCGCGCGGCGATCGCGCGCGAGTCCGAGGCGCCGATTGGCTTTACCCAGCTTGCGATGGCCTATGGCCGCAAGGGCGACTATGCGCAGGCCGATCTGGCATCGGCACAGGCCGCCTATCTCCGCGGCGACAACAAGACCGCCCGCGACCTTGCGTCGCGCGCCAAAACCCGGTTTGCGATCGGTACCCCCGGTTGGGTCAAGGCTGACGACATTGTGAGCGCCAAGCCCATGCCGGGCGAGAAAAACAACTAGAAATAAACCTCAGTTCCATACAACGATCACCGAAACCGGCTCGCGGCCCCGCCGTATTTAGAGTTCCGCCGAACAAGGATTAGCCTTATGCGAACGCTCCGCTTTCTTGCCCCTGCCCTGGTCGCGCTCGCCCTTTGCGGCGCGCCGCTGGCGGCATCCGCCCAGAGCTTCTCCGACACCCAGCGCGGCGACATCGAGACCATCGTGCGCAACTATTTGGTCGCGCACCCCGAGGTGATCGAGGAGGCGATGAACGAGCTGAGCAAGCGCCAGGCCGCGGCTGAAGCCGACAAGCACGAGCAGAGCGTCGCCAAGAACGCCGACACCATCTTCAACTCGCCGCGCGGCGTGACGCTCGGCAACAAGGATGGCGACGTCACCTTCGTCGAGTTCTTCGATTACAATTGCGGCTACTGCAAGCGCGCGATGAGCGACATGCTCGATCTGATGAAGTCGGATCCGAAGCTGAAGGTCGTGCTGAAGGAATTCCCGGTGCTGAGCCAGGGCTCGGTCGAGGCCGCGCAGGTCGCGGTCGCCGTCCGCATGCAGGACCCGACCGGCAAGAAGTATCTCGAGTTTCACCAGAAGCTGCTGGGCGGCCGCGGCGCCGCCGACAAGGCGCGCGCGCTTGCGGTTGCCAAAGACATCGGTCTCGACGTGGCGAAGCTCGAAAAGGACATGGCGAGCCCGGAAGCGAAGGCGACAATCGAAGAGAACTTCCGCCTCGCCGAAGCCATGGGCATGAACGGCACGCCGAGCTACGTGATCGGCAAGCAGGTCGTGATCGGCGCGGTTGGTGCCGACAGTCTCAAGGAGAAGATCGGCGTCGCCCGCTGCGGCAAGGCGACCTGCTGATCGACGCGACGACGCGATTTCGTTCCCGGCAAAATCCGGCTGCTGTGCAGCCGGATTTTTTGTTGGCCGAAACGCAGAGCCATCACGCGCGCAGGCGCGATTGCGCACGCGCGCGTTCATCGCGCATTCACGAAACAAACCGCGGGGAACCTCATATCGCGAGGAACATCGCTCATGCTGCCCCGTTGTCGGCGCGGGCAATGCTGATGAATGAGGAGAAATTTGATGTCTAACCGTTTTCTGATTTCGGTCGCTGCTGCGGCCTTGATCGCTGGCACGGGCTTCGCCAATGCACAGGGTGCGGCCAAGGAATCGCCGGCGGCCGGCGGCGGCGCGGCGATGGAGCATAGCGCACCGTCCGGCGGCGCAGCTTCGGGTACGATGGAGCGCGAGCCCGGCGGCAAGAAGGGCGCCGAGTCGACCAAGAGCAGTCCCTCGGGCATGAAGGCCGAATCCAACGACAAGGCCGGCGGCGCCACCAAGGGCGCGCAGGACAATACCCAGAAGTCGAAGAGCATGAGCTCTGACGAAGGCGCGCGCGACAAGACCGCTCCGAAGGACCTGAAGGCCGAGGGCCGTGACAAGAACGGCAACATGAATGCCGAGAAGAGCGGCACGACCTCGCCGACCAACCAGAACGCGCAGACCAAGACTCCGACCGATACGAACCGCGCGCAGACCACTGGCAACGCGGCGACCTCGGCAAAAGCGGCTCCGCCGGCGGAGAAGCGCACCCAGATCTCGACCGCGATCCGGTCGGAGAAGGTGACCGAGGTCACCAATGTGAACTTCAATGTGTCGATGGGTACGCGGGTGCCGGCTGATGTTCACTTCTATCCGGTGCCGGAACGGGTCGTGACGATCTATCCGGAATGGCGCGGCTATGACTTCATCCTGGTCGGCGGGCGTTACGTGATCGTGCAGCCCGAGACGCATGAGATCGTCTACATCATCGAGGACTAGTCTCGACATCGAGGCGAAGGGGCATGAGGCCCCTTCCCGGTTACGAACCCCGCCCCCTCCTGGGGCGGGGTTTTGCCATCAGTCCATGCCGCCCGCGGGCCGCCCGGACCGGGCCGGATGGCGCCTACCGCAGAATGTGGTTAATCAACATTTTCCGAAGGTTACAGCAGCTATCTGACAGCCCAGACGAGGCTGTTGAAGACTCGCCCAAACCACCTAAAGGCTTCCCCTGCGGCCGGTTGTTACCTATAACCCGGCCCACTTCACCCTTCGCCGGAACCTGGAATGGCTGCTGCCGGAACGATCTATGTGCTGAACGGCCCGAACCTCAATCTGTTGGGGACTCGCGAGCCCGAGACCTACGGCCACGCCAATCTCGCCGATGTCGAGAAACTGTGCGCGGACACCGCCAGGCAGTTCGGGCTCGCCGCCGATTGCCGGCAGTCCAACCGCGAGGGTGAATTGATCGATTTCATCCATGAGGCCCATGCCAAGAAGGCAGTCGGCATCATCATCAACGCCGGCGGCTATTCCCACACCTCGATCGCGCTGCACGACGCGCTGGTGGCGGTGAAAATCCCCACCGTCGAGGTCCACGTCAGCAACATCCACGCCCGCGAGAGCTTCCGGCATCACTCGTTCACTGCTAAAGCCGCGTTCGCGTCGCTTTGCGGCTTTGGCATCGACGGCTACCGGCTTGCGATCATGGGCCTCGCCTCCAGGATCGGTGCCAAGATCGATGTCACGGCAAAGACTTAATCGCCAATCCTGACGTTCCCCGTCACCAGAGATAGATTCCGGATCAAGATCATGGCGCGCCAGCCAGACGACAAATCAGCCGCAAAATCCAAGAGCGAGTCCAAAAGCGACGACAGCGCCCTCATTCGCGAGCTTGCGCTGCTGCTCGCCGAAACCAATTTAACGGAAATCGAGATCGAGCGCGCCGGCCTGCGCGTGCGCGTCGCGCGCAACATCAGCATCGCCGCCTCCGTACCGACAGCCGCTGTGCAGGCGGTTGCCATGCCCGCTGTTGCGGCGGCCCCGGCGGCTGCGGCCGATCTTGCCAAACATCCGGGCGTCGTTCCCTCGCCGATGGTCGGCACCGCCTATTGGTCGCCGGAACCGGGCGCCAAGCCGTTCATCGAAGTCGGCTCGAAAGTGACGGCCGGCCAGACGCTCCTGATCATCGAGGCGATGAAGACGATGAACCAGATTCCGTCGCCGCGCGCCGGCACGGTGACGCAGATCCTCATCGAGGACGGCCAGCCGGTCGAATTCGGCGAGCCGCTCGTAATCATTGAGTAGAAATCGTCAACGTCAGGCGCTGCGATGTTCGACAAGATCCTGATAGCCAATCGCGGCGAGATCGCGCTTCGTGTGCTGCGCGCCTGCAAGGAGCTCGGCATCTCCACCGTCGCGGTGCACTCCACCGCCGATGCCGACGCCATGCATGTACGGCTCGCGGACGAAAGCGTCTGCATCGGCCCACCGCCGTCGAAGGACTCCTATCTCAACGTGCCCGCACTGCTTGCGGCCTGCGAGATCACCGGCGCGGATGCCGTGCATCCCGGCTACGGCTTCCTGTCCGAGAACGCGCGCTTCGCCGAGATCCTCGCCGATCACAATCTGCACTTCATCGGCCCGAAGGCCGAGCACATCCGCCTGATGGGCGACAAGATCGAGGCCAAGAAGACCGCAAAGCGGCTCGGCATTCCCGTCGTCCCCGGTTCTGACGGCGGCGTCGGACCTGACGACGACGCGATGGCGATCGCGAAGGCAATCGGATTCCCGGTGCTGGTCAAGGCGGCCGCCGGCGGCGGCGGGCGCGGCATGAAGGTCGCGCAGACCGAGGCTGACCTGGCGCTGGCGCTGTCGACCGCGGCCAACGAGGCCAGGTCGGCGTTCGGCGACGCCTCGGTCTATCTGGAGAAATACCTGCAGAAGCCGCGCCACATCGAGATTCAGATTCTCGGCGACGGCCGCGGCGGCGCCATCCATCTCGGCGAACGCGACTGCTCGCTGCAGCGCCGCCACCAGAAGGTCTGGGAGGAAGGCCCCTCGCCGGTGCTCGCCGCCGCCGCGCGCGCCAGGATCGGCGAGACCTGCGCCAAGGCGATGCGGGACATGAAGTATCTCGGCGTCGGCACCATCGAATTCCTCTACGAGGACGGCGAGTTCTACTTCATCGAAATGAACACCCGCATCCAGGTCGAGCATCCCGTCACCGAGAGCATAACCGATATCGACCTCGTGCTGGAGCAGATCCGGATCGCCGCCGGCGGCGAACTGCCGGCGCGGCAGGACGAGATCGCAATCATCGGTCACGCGATCGAATGCCGCATCAATGCGGAGAATCCACAGACCTTCCGTCCCTCGCCCGGACGGATCACGCAATACCATCCGCCAGGCGGTCTTGGCGTTCGGATCGATTCGGCCGTCTACCAGAACTACGTGATCCCGCCCTATTACGATTCGCTGGTCGGCAAGCTGATCGTACACGGCAAGACCCGCGGCGAATGCCTGATGCGGCTGCGCCGGGCGCTGGACGAAATGGTGGTCGAGGGGATCGAGACGACGCTGCCGCTGTTCCGCGCGCTGGTCCGCGAGCCCGACATCATCGAAGGCGACTACCACATCCACTGGCTGGAGCAGTACCTCGCCGGCCAGCCCGACGACATCAAGAAATAAATCGCGGTCCCCTGGAACCCGCACCCCCGCTCAGGCGTATGCTAGGGTTGATGACTTTCCACGGGAACGCATTGAACTCCATTGATTTGACGGGACGGTCGTGACGCCAGTTTCACGACGGCGCACGGCGTTGCAAATCCTGCTGCTGTCGGCGGGGTTTCTGGTGCTGATCGCAGTCAGCGTAGCGTCGATCCTGCTGGTCAACAAGGCGCGCGACGACAATGCCTGGGTCGTCCATACCGTCGAGGTCGAGAGCCAGATCGCGAACCTGCTCGTCGAGGTCCGCCGCGCCGAGAGTGCGACCAGAGCCTATCTACTGACATCAGCGCCGCAATATTTGACCGAGTATCAGACCGCGGCGACGGGTATTCCGGTCGCCCTCGACCATCTTTCGAAGCTGACCACCGACAATCCGGCGCAGATCGCCAACAGTGCCAAGCTCAGAACGGCAATCGAGCAACGGCTGGCCGAATTCGCCCTCGGCATTGACCGGGTCAAGAACAACGACGTGGCAACCAGCGTGGCCATCCTGCGCAACAACACATCGACCGACGCGCTGGAGGCCATCGCGAAGATCGGCCGCGACATGCGCGCCGAGGAAGACCGCCTGTTTGCGCTGCGCACGGCGACCGCTGACCGGACCCAGGTTCTTGCGTCCTCGGTCACCATCGCGGGCTCCTGCATGGTACTGGCGCTGGCCGGCTTCTCGATCGTGTTGCTGCGGCGATCCTCGCAGGCCCGCGACGAGGCCGAAGCCAGGCTGCTCGACAACAACCTCAACCTCGAAGCGACCGTCGACGAGCGGACCGCCGATTTGCGCGAGGCCAATGAGGAGATCCAGCGCTTCGCCTATATCGTCAGCCACGATCTGCGGTCGCCGTTGGTCAACATCATGGGCTTCACCAGCGAACTGGAGGAGCTGCGCGGCGACATTTTCAAGCGCATCGCCACGCTCAATCGCGCGACCTCGCTCGCACCGGCAATGCCCGATGACGCCACCGATACCGCGGAGCCCGAGCTCGAAGGCTCCGACAAGCAGCTATCGGATGATTTCACCGAGTCGCTCGCCTTCATCAAATCATCGATCGCCAAGATGGACCGGCTGATCACCGCGATCCTCAATCTGACCCGCGAAGGCCGCCGCGAGTTCAAACCGGAGCGGGTCGACGTCCGCGAATTGATCGAGAGCATCGTCAAGACGGTGGCCCATCAGGCCGCCGAGAGCAGCGCCGCGATCCAGCTCGGTGCGCTGCCGACCATGGTCAGCGACCGCCTCGCGCTGGAGCAGATTTTCTCCAATCTGATCGACAACGCACTGAAATACCTCAAGGACGGCGTTCCCGGCGCCATTACGATCGAGGGCCGCACCAAGCTCGGCTTTGCGATCTACGAGGTCAAGGACAACGGGCGCGGCATCGATGCGAAGGACCATCAGCGCATCTTCGATCTGTTCCGCCGCGCGGGAACCCAGGACAAGCCCGGACAGGGCATCGGCCTCGCCCATGTCCGCGCACTTGTGCGCAGACTGGGCGGCACCATGTCCGTAGCATCGGAACTTCACAACGGCAGCACGTTCACGATAACACTGCCGATCAATTGGACGGGCAAGAACCGGGATAGAGAGTCATGAGCAATCCAGTTACCATCATCATGATCGAGGACGATGAGGGCCATGCTCGCCTGATTGAGCGGAATATCCGGCGATCGGGTGTCAACAATGAGATCGTGCCGTTCACCAACGGTACAGAGGCCATCAACTATCTGTTCGGCAAAAATGGGACCGGGTCCGAACGCGACGGCAAGGCCCTGCTCATCCTGCTTGATCTCAATCTACCCGATACGTCCGGCATCGATATTCTGAAGCGGGTCAAGGAAAACAAGTACCTGAAGGCGACGCCGGTGGTGGTGCTGACCACGACGGACGACTCCCAGGAGATCAAGCGCTGCTACGAACTCGGTTGCAACGTCTACATTACCAAGCCGGTGAACTACGAAAGCTTTGCCAACGCGATACGCCAGCTCGGCCTGTTCTTCTCCGTCATTCAGGTTCCGCCAGCCGCCATATGACCAGCGCAACGCCGACACTGCTCTATATCGAGGACGACGCGGGGCTCGCCCGCCTGGTCGACCGCGGGCTGACGCGCGCGGGCTTCAAGGTCGTGCATGCCGCAAGCGGCCAGGACGGCCTTGCTCGTCTCGCCCAGGGCGGCATCGACGTCATCGCGCTCGACCAGTACATGCCGGGCCTCGACGGGCTGGAGACGCTGGAGCAGATCCTGAAGATAGCGGACGCACCGCCGGTGGTGTTCGTCACTGCGTCGCAGGACTCGGCGATCGCCGTGACCGCGCTGAAGGCCGGTGCGGCGGACTACCTGGTCAAGGATGTCAGGGGCGAGTTCATTCCCCTGCTCCAGGTTGCGGTCAACGGCGCGATCCGGCGGGCGGAGATCCAGAAGGCGCGCGACGAGGCGGAGGCCGAGGTGCACGCCTCGCGCGACCGCTACGCAGCGCTGGCCGCGGAACGCGAGGTGTTGCTCCGCGAGGTCAACCACCGCGTCGGCAATTCGCTGCAGATCATCGCCTCGCTGTTGCATCTGCAGGCCAACTCCGCAACCGAGAGCGACGTCAAGGCGGCCCTCACCAATGCCATGGGGCGCGTCGCCGCAGTCGCGCAGGTGCACCGCCGCCTCTATACCTCGCAGGACTTCAAGACGGTGATGCTCAACCAGTATCTCGGAGCGCTGCTTGAGGATCTCCGGCGATCGGCCGAAGGCAACAGGATGTCACGGCTGACGCTGAAGGCCGAGCCGATCGAGATCGACCCCGACCGCGCCGTCGCGATCGGAATCATCGTCAACGAACTGGTGATGAACGCGGTGAAATACGCCTATCCCGACGGCGCCGGCCCGATCCATGTCGAGCTGAAGCCCGAAGGCGATGACATCCTGCTGGCGATCAGCGATGACGGCGTCGGATTGGGCGACACGGTCGATCCGCGCGGCACCGGAATGGGCCAGCGCATCGTGACCGCGATGGCCGTCAAGCTCGACGCCACCGTCGAGCGCGATCCCCGCCACGCCGGCACAAGGATGCTGGTGCGCTTCCGCCTTGTCGCAGCGGCACCACAGGGCAGCGTGGCGGCGAAATAACCCGCCTCCCTCCGATGTTTGCTCAATCGTGATGAGACCGGTGCCGCCGGGCCCGGTGCGGGCCACAATTCCGGCACGGCGCACCGAACACCACCTGCGACGGATAGGGCCGCGCCGAGCGCCACGGCGTCACCCCGAACAGGCCCGCCGCGCCGAACCCGGCGCTGAAGGGATCGGCGGCGAAATTGCCAGGGAAATAGCCGTTGGTTGGAAAATCGCGATCGTCGTCCCTGCCGTCGAAAGACCAGCCGCTGGTGTTTCCGTAACGCAACGGGCGCTCCTGCGCCGATGACGCACTCACCGAGAGCACGATGGCGATGCCGGCGAGCAGGATCTTCGCTGCGGTCATGGTTGCGATCCTCATGGCCGAATGGTCCCCCAGTCGCCCTTCCAGGCGATCAAATGTCCCCTGCCGAATTGCAGATAGAGGGCGTCGCTGCGGTTCGACAATATGCTGCCCCTGACATTGGGCAGCGCGACAAACAGCTCGTCGCCGGGGCGGCCGCGGACGTACTTCAATGGCGTCCCGAGCACCTGCGTGGCTTGGTCCACCGTCATGCCGAACGCCAACGGAATGCTGTTGGGCGCCAGCTGCTGCTGCGCGCGGCTCGCCCCTGACGGAATGCTCAGCGCGATGACGAGGCCTGCGACCACAACTGCCGTGAACCGTTGCATGACCGACCTCATTGCAGCGCCGCCAGGGTGCCGGCCGGCGTCCAGCCGCCACCAAGCGCCTGGAACAGGCTGCTCGCGGCCAGCAATTTGTTGAGCCTGACCGTGACCAGATTGTTCTCAGCCGTGAACAGCGTCTGCTGGGTCTGCAGCACCGTGATGAGATTGACCGTGCCGCCGCGCAACTGGGTTTCGGCGACCTCGAAGGCCTTTCGCGAACTGGTCACCACGTCGGTCTGCAGGCGCTCCTGCAACGTATACTTCTGCAGGGCGATCAGCGCCTTCTCGACGTCGGCGAAAGCCGACAGCACGGCCTTGCGATAGGCCTGCAAATTCTGCAGCTGCACGCCCTTGGCTTGCTTGAGCTGGCTCTCCAGCAGGAAGCCGTCGAACAGCGGCTGCGTCAGCCCGGCAGCAAGCGTGTAGTACCAGGCGCCCGGTCCAAACAGCGTGGCCAGCGCCGCGCTCTGGAAGCCGGTCGAACCGGTGAGCTGGATCTGCGGGAAGAACGCCGCGCGCGCCGCCTCGACGCTGAAATTGGACGATGCAAGCTGTGCCTCGGCCTCGCGGACATCGGGCCGCTGGTAGAGCAATTCCGACGGCAGTCCCGGCGTGACGCGCGGCACCGCGATCTGCGTGGTGCTCCCGCCGCGCACGGAGAAATTGGCCGGCGCGCGCGCCACCAGCACGGCGAGCGCGGCGATGTTCTGCCCCAACGTCACCTCGAGCGGCGGGATCGCGGCGCGCTGGGTCGCGACCAGCGCCTCCTGCTGCGACAGGTCGAGTTGCGAGGCGGTGCCGCCGTTGAATTGCGATCTGATCAGCGCGAGAACCCGGTCCGCCGCGGCCAGATTGCGGCGGGTGACCTTGATCTGGTCCTGCGCTGCCAGAATCTGGAAGTAGGTGTTGGCGACGGTTGCCATCGTGGTCAGCGCGACCACCTCGCGGTTGTAACGTGAGGCCGTCGCGCTCTCCTCGGACGCCGCCAGCGTCGAGCGGTTCTTGCCCCAGAAGTCCACGATGTAGCTCGCGGTCAACCCGACGCTGTACTGCGAGAATGTCCCGCTGCCGCCGGTCGATGAGCCTGATGCCACGCGCTCGCGCTCCGCGTTGGCCGTCCCGCTCACCGACGGCAATAGCGCGGCACCTGAGACGCCGGCCTGCGCGTCGGCCTGCACGATCTGGGCGATCGCTACCGCGATATCGAGATTGTAGAGCTGCGCGGACTCCATCAGTCCGGTCAGTTCGCCGGAGCGGAAGCCGCGCCACCAGGCGAGCGCCGGAACGGCCGCATCGGCGTCACCTTTGATGGCGGTCCGATAGCTCGCGGGCACTTCGAGATTGAGCTCGGGACGCTCGGATCCCGGAATGCAGCCGGACAAGCCGAGGCCGAGGCCAACGACCGTGGCGAGCGCGGGCCGCCTGCCGAACAGAAATGCCGGCGCACGGACGGATTTCAGCGCCAACTGAAAGCTTCGCAACGCAGCAACTATCGGCATTTACTCGCCCGGTTGAAGTGAAGACCCCGGCACCCGCGGTGCGCCACCACGGCGCGCGCGCTGGACCCACAAGCGGAACCGGTCGAGATAGAGGTAAATGACCGGCGTCGTATAGAGCGTCAAAACCTGGCTCAGGATCAGGCCGCCGACAATGGCGATGCCGAGCGGCTGCCGCAGCTCGCCGCCGTCGCCCATGCCGAGCGCCAGCGGCACGGCGCCGAGCAGCGCAGCCATGGTCGTCATCATGATCGGACGGAAGCGCAGCAGGCATGCCTGTCTGATAGCCTCAAGCGGCTCCAGCCCGCGGCCGCGTTCCGCCTCGAGGGCAAAGTCAATCATCATGATGGCGTTCTTCTTCACAATGCCGATCAGCAGGATGACGCCGATCAGCGCCATGATACTGAAGTCGGTCTTGAATACCATCAGCGCCAGCAAGGCGCCCACACCTGCGGAGGGCAATGTGGACAAGATCGTCAGCGGGTGAATGTAGCTCTCGTAGAGCACGCCCAGCACGATGTAGATGGTCACCAGCGCCGCCAGGATCAGGAATGGCTGTCCGTTGAGGGAATCCTGGAACGCCTTCGCGGTGCCCTGGAAGGTGCCGCGGATCGTGGCCGGAACGCCGATCCGGTTCATGGTAGCCTCGATGCTGCTGACCGCGGTGCTCAGCGCGACGTTCGGCGGCAGGTTGAACGAGATGGTGCTGGCGACCAGAAGGCCCTGATGATTGACCGCCAACGGCGTCGACCCCTGCTTGAAACTGGCCACCGCCGAGAGCGGGATCATCGTCTCGCTGCTGGTGGCGACGGCCGATCCGGTCGAGGCAACGCCCTTCCCCGTCGCGCCGATCGAGTTGGTAGCGAGATTGCGTGCGGCCTGGGCATTGGCCGCGCTGGCCGCGCCCGAGGTTCCAGGCGCCACTATCGTACCCGCCACGGCGTTGGTCGCTTGCGACCCGCCGACCGAGCCGCCCGACGTGCTGATATAGACGTCCTTGAGCGTCTCTGGATTCTGCCAATAGCGCGGCGCGACCTCCATGATGACGTGGTACTGGTTGCGCGCGACATAGATCGTCGAAACCTGACGCTGGCCGAATGCGTCATAGAGCGTGTTGTCGACCTGGCTGACGGTCACGCCGAGCCGGGCCGCCGCATCCCGGTCGATCACGAGATCGGACTCCAGGCCCTTGTTCTGCTGGTCGCTGTTGACGTCGGTCAGGATCGGATCCTGCTGCAAAGCCGCCGCGATCTTCGGCGTCCATTCATTGAGCTCCTCGAACGTCGACCCCTGCAGCGTGTACTGATACTGCGCGTTGGAGGACCGGCCGCCGACCCGGATATCCTGCACCGCCTGCAGGAACAGGGTTGCCCCTGGAACGACCGCCAGCGAACGCCGCAGCCGTGCAATGACCTGATCCGCCGACACGCGCTCGCCAAGCGGCTTCAAGGACACGAACATGAAGCCGGAATTGGTTTGACCGCCGCCGGTGAATCCGACCGCCGTTTCGACGGCGGGATCGTTTTTGACGATGGTGACGAACTGCGTCAGCTTCTGCTGCATCAGTTGAAAGGAAATGCTCTGGTCGGCCTGGATCGAGCCCGTCAGCCGCCCCGTATCCTGCTGCGGGAAGAAGCCCTTCGGGATGACACTGTAAAGGTAGAAGTTCAGACCGAACACCGCCGCCAGGATCAGCATCACAGACGCAGGATGCTCCAACGCGGCCGTCAGCGTCCTGCGGTAGAAGCTCAGCATCGCCTCGAACAGGCGCTCGCTCGCCCAATAGAGCCGCCCATGGCCCTCCCCGGTCTCGGGCTTGAGCAGGACGGCGCACATCATCGGCGTGGTCGCGAGCGAGACCGCGAGCGAGATCAGAATCGAGATCGAGATCGTCATCGCGAATTCGCGGAACAGCCGGCCGACAATTCCCTCCATCAGCAGGATCGGGATGAACACCGCGATCAGCGAGACGCTCATCGATAGCACCGTGAAACCGACCTCGTTGGCGCCCTTGAGCGCGGCCTGAAGCGGGCTCAGCCCCTCCTCGATGTAACGGGTAATGTTTTCCAGCACGACGATGGCGTCGTCGACCACGAAGCCGGTCGCCACCGTCAGCGCCATCAGGGACAGATTGTCGAGGCTGTAGCCGATCAGGTACATCGCCCCGAAGGTCGCGACGAGCGATACCGAGACCGCAACCACCGGAATCAGGGTGGCCCGTGCGCTGCGAAGGAATGCGAACACCACGAAGATGACCAGCAGCACGGCGAGGACGAGGGTTCGTTCGACGTCCCGCAGCGAGGTGCGGATCGTCGTCGAGCGGTCGACCGCGAGCCCGATATCGATCGCCGGCGACACCGAGGCGCGCAGCAGCGGCATCAGCCCCTTCACCAGATCGACGGTCGAGATGATATTGGCGTTCGGCTGCCGATAGAGGATGATCAACACCGCAGGCTTGCCGTTGGCAAGGCCGGCGTTGCGCAGGTTCTCGACCCCGTCGGTTACCTCGCCGACATCTGAGAGATGCACCGCCGAGCCGTTGCGATAGGCCACGATCAGCGATTTGTAATCGTCTGCCTTGTTGGCCTGATCGTTGGCGTAGATCTGGAAACGTTGCTCGCCGACGTCGATCCCGCCCTTCGGGCTGTGCGCATTGGCACTCGACAGCGCAGCACGGACATCCTCGAGCCCGATACCGTATTTGTAGAGCGCCTGCGGAATCAGATCGACCCGCACCGCCGGCAGCGAGCTGCCGCCCACCACCACCTCGCCGATCCCCTCGACCTGCGACAGCTTCTGCGCCAGCACCGTGGACGCCGCATCATAGAGATCGCCGCGCGTCAGCGTGTCCGACGTCAAGGTCAGGATCAGGATCGGCGCGTCCGCCGGATTGACCTTCCGGTAAGTCGGATTGCTGCGCAGGCTGGTCGGCAGATCGGCCCTCGCCGCATTGATCGCGGCCTGCACGTCGCGCGCGGCGCCGTTGATGTCGCGGTTGAGCCCGAACTGCAGCGTGATGCGGGTCGAGCCGACCGAGCTCGACGATGTCATCTCGGTGACATCGGCAATCTGGCCGAGATGCCGCTCCAGCGGGCTAGCGACCGTCGTCGCGACATCCTGCGGGCTGGCGCCGGGCAGCGTCGCCTGCACCGAGATGGTCGGATAGTCCACCTGCGGCAGCGGTGACACCGGCAGCTTGAAGAAGGCGATGGCACCGGCCGCCGCGAGCCCGAAGGTCAGCAGCGTCGTTGCGACCGGCCGGCGGATGAAGGGTGTTGAGGGACCCATGACTCAATGCGACCCGCTCGCCTCGCCGACCTCGCCCGCGCCCCCGGCAAATCTGATCGCGAGCCGATCGAACCAGAGATAGATCACCGGCGTCGTGAACAGGGTCAGCAATTGGCTCACCAACAGGCCGCCGACGATGGAGATGCCGAGCGGATGCCGCAATTCGGAGCCCGCGCCGGTGCCGATCATCAGCGGCAGCGCGCCGAGTACCGCGGCCATGGTCGTCATGATGATCGGCCGGAAGCGCAGCAGGCAGGCCTGGTAGATCGCCTCGCGTGGCGGCTTGCCCTCGTTGCGCTCGGCATCGAGCGCGAAGTCGATCATCATGATCGCGTTCTTTTTCACGATACCGATCAACAGGATGATGCCGATGATCGCGACGATCGTCAGGTCCTGCCCCGCCACAATCAGCGCCAGCAACGCTCCGATGCCGGCCGAAGGTAGTGTCGAGAGGATGGTGAGAGGATGGATGAAGCTCTCATAGAGCACACCAAGCACGATATAGACCGTGATGATCGCCGCCAGGATCAAGAACAGCTGGTTGGAGAGCGACGACTGGAACGCCAGCGCCGCGCCCTGGAAGCTCGTGATGACGCCGAGCGGCTGGCCGATATCGATCTGCGCCTGCTTGATCGCGGTCACCGCGTCGCCCAGTGCCGCGCCAGGCGCAAGGTTGAACGACACGGTCGCGGACGGGAATTGTCCGAGATGCGAGACCTGCAACGGTGCGGTCTCCTCCCGCATCTTGGCCATCACCGATAACGGCACCGGCGTCGAGCCGACCGATGACGGCAGGTAGATTGCCGACAGCGCCTGCAGCGAGTTTTGCAGCGACGGATCGGCCTCCAGGATTACGCGATACTGGTTCGAATTGGTGAAGATGGTCGAGACGATGCGCTGGCCATAGGAGTCATAGAGCGCGTTGTCGATCGTCGCCGGCGTGATTCCGAACCGGGCCGCCTGGTCGCGGTCGATCTCGACGAAGACCGACAAGCCCTGCGCGGAGATGTCGCTTGCGACGTCGCTGAATTCGGGCAGTTGCGCCAGTCTGTCGACCAGCTTCGGCGTCCACTCGGCGAGCTGGGCCGGATCGGCGTCCTGCAGGATGAACTGGTACTGCGTCTTGCTCACCGTGCCTTCGATGGTCAAGTCCTGGACCGGCTGCATATAGAGCGTAACGCCGGTCAACGAAGCCGTGCTTGCCTTGATCCGGTTCATGACCGTCGCAATGTCGGCCTTGCGCTCCTCATGCGGCTTCAGGTTGATCAGGATGCGGCCGCTGTTCAGCGTGGTGTTGGTGCCGTCGACGCCGATGAAGGATGACAGGCTGTCGACATCAGGGTCCTTCAGGATCGCGCTCGCGAGTTGCTGCTGGCGCTCGGCCATCGCGGCATAGGACACCGATTGCGGCGCCTCCGAAATCGCCTGGATCACGCCGGTGTCCTGCAGCGGGAAGAACCCTTTCGGGATGATGATGTAGAGCCACGCGGTCACGCCGAAGGTGGCCAGCGCGATCAGCAGCACCAGGGTCTGGCGGTCCAGCACCCAATTGAGCATCCGGCCATAGATCGCGATGACATGGTCGAAGCCTTCGCGGGCAAGCCGCTGGAACGTGTTCTCGTGCGATGCGCTCTCCGGCTTCAACAGCTTGGCGCAGGCCATCGGCACCAGGGTCAGCGACACCACGGCGGAGATCAGGATCGTGACCGACAGCGTGATGGCGAATTCACGGAACAGGCGGCCGACCACATCGCCCATGAACAACAGCGGAATCAGCACCGCGATCAGCGACACCGTCAGCGAGATGATGGTGAAGCCGATCTGCTCGGAGCCGCGCAGCGCAGCCTGCAGTGGCGACTCACCCTCCTCGATATAGCGCGAGATGTTCTCGATCACGACGATGGCGTCGTCGACCACGAACCCGGTCGCGATCGTGAGCGCCATCAGCGACAGATTGTTCAGGCTGAAGCCGAACAGATACATCGCCCCCAGCGTGCCGACCAGCGACAACGGCACCGACAGGCTCGGGATCAGGGTGGCGCGGGCGTTGCGCAGGAACACGAAGATCACCAGCACCACCAGCATCACCGCGAGCGATAGCTCGTATTCGACATCGCGGACCGAGGCCCGGATCGTCACGGTTCGGTCGGTCAGGATATCGAGATCGATCGCGGCCGGCAGCGTGGCCTGCAGCTGCGGCAGCAGCGCCTTGATGCCCTCGACCACCGAGATGACGTTGGCGCCGGGCTGACGCTGGATGTTGAGGATGATCGCCTGCGTCTGGTTCATCCAGGCACCGAGCTTGTCGTTCTGCGCGCCGTCGGTGACGTTGCCGACGTCGCTGAGGCGGACCGGCGAGCCGTTCTTGTAGGCGACGATCAACGATTTGTAGTCGCTGGCGTTACGGATCTGGTCGTTGGCGTTGATGGTGTAGGCGCGCATCGCGCCGTCGAAATTGCCCTTCGGCGTGTTGACGTTGGCGTTGCCGAGCGTGGTGCGGAGATCGTCGATGTTGAGGCCATAGGCCGCGAGCTTGCGGATGTCGGCCTGAATACGCACCGCGGGGCGCTGGCCGCCGCTGATGCTGACGAGGCCGACGCCGGGAAGCTGCGAGATCTTCTGCGCCAGCCGGGTATCAACGAAATCCTCGACCTGCGTCAGCGGCATGGTCTTCGACGTCAGGCCGAGCGTCAGGATCGGCGCGTCGGCCGGATTGACCTTGGCATAGATCGGCGGCGCCGGCAGGTCTGACGGCAATAGGTTGCCCGCGGCGTTGATCGCGGCCTGCACCTCCTGCTCGGCGACATCGAGCGAAATCGACAGGCCGAACTGCAGCGTGATCACGGAGGAGCCGGCCGAGCTCACCGAGCTCATCTGGTTCAAATTCGGCATCTGGCCGAACTGCACCTCGAGCGGCGCTGTCACCGACGACGTCATCACGTCAGGGCTGGCGCCCGGATAGAAGGTCTGCACCTGAATGGTGGGATAGTCGACCTCCGGCAGCGCCGCGACGGGCAGGAATCTGAACGCCAGCATGCCCGACAGCATGATGGCGATCATCAGCAGGGTCGTCGCCACCGGCCGCAGGATGAATGGCCGCGACGGGTTCATTGCTTCTGCCCGTCCTCGGAGCGTTTGCGCTTGCCGCCTCCAGCCTTGTCGGGATCAGCGCCCTTGCCGTCCCCCTTCGCTGCCCCGTTCGCTGTCCCCTTGGCCGCAGCGGCCGGATTTGCGGCGTCCGCGGCGGAACGAACGATCACCTTCGCGCCCTCGCGCAGCTTGTCGGCGCCGTCGATCACGATGCGATCGCCGGGCGCAATCCCCGAAACCACCTCGACCCGGTCGCCGTCGGTGACGCCGAGCTTGACGGGCTTGACCGTGACAGTGCTGTCGTCATTTACGAGATAGACGAAGGTGCCGGGAACGCCGCGCTGGATTCCAGCCGTCGACATCGTCGTGACGTCCTTGTGGGTGTCGAGTAGCAGGCGAATGTTGACGAACTGGTTCGGATAGAGCGTGCGCGTGTCGTTCTCGAACTGGGCGCGCAGCTTGATCGTGCCGGTGGTCGGATCGATCGAGCTGTCGAACGTCTGCAACGTTCCGTCTGCGATCTTGTTGCTGCCGCTGCGGTCGAGGGCCGACGCCGGCAGCACCGCGCCGTCGCGCAGCCGCTTGGCGACCGCCTGCAGATTGTCCTCCGGCAAGGTGAACAGCACGCTGATCGGGTGCAACTGCGTGATCACGACGAGGCCGTTGGTGTCTCCAGGCGTGACGTAGTTGCCCTGGTCGACCTGGCGCAGCCCGACCCGCCCGTCGAGCGGCGACAGGATGCGGCAATATTGCAAATTCACTTCGGCCGATTTCACAGTGGCACGATCAGCTTCGACGGTGCCTTGGTCTTGCGCCACCAGCGCGATCTGGGTGTCGAGTTGCTGATGCGGCACCGCGTTCTGCGCGGCGAGGCCCTGGTAGCGCGTAAGATCGACCTGAGCGCCCTTCAGGATCGCTTCGTCGCGCGCGAGGTTTCCCTTGGCCTGCGCCAGCGTCGCCTCATAGGGGCGCGAATCGATCTCGGCGATCAGGTCGCCTTTCTTGACCTCATCGCCCTCCTTGAAATCGATCTTCATCAGATAGCCGCTGATCTGGCTTCTGATCGTCACCGTCGCGAGCGACGCCACGGTGCCGAGTGCGTTGAGATTGATGCCGATGTCACCCTTGCCGACGGTCTCCGGCACGATCGACATCGGTCCAGAATTGCGCCCGCCGCCGGCCGGCTGCGGCGCAGCCTGCTGCCGCGTCCACCAGACGATGCCGGCGAGCAACAGCAACACGACAAGCGTGGTCAGAATGACCCGGCCGCGCGACGACCTCCTAGTCTGTTCAGGCACGAGGATCGACGGGTGTTTTGTCTGCTGGTCCATAAGCTGCCCACAAAGAAAGACGGATGAGCTCGCGCGGTTCCGTGTGTCCCCTGAACCCGCGCGCGCCACACTCGAGGGAGCATTTTGAACGCTTCCGGCACACAAAGCGCGTTAACAATCGGAAAGGAAGATCCTACTCCAAGGAAGGTCCTACTCCACTGTCGTTCTTCACGCCAGATTGGTTCGGAGTTTACCCGATCGCCTGTAGCCAGGGCAACACAATCAGCAACAATCCGACAAAGTAGATCACGCCAAAGATCAGCCCGAATCTCCAGAAGTCGCCTTTGCCGATATAGCCGCTGCCGTAATACATCGGCGCCGGTCCGGTCGCGTAAGGCGAGATCACGCCCATCAGCCCGAGCGAATAGACGCACAGTAACGTCAGGGTCGGCACCGACAGGCCGGGAATGCTGGAGCCGACCGCGAGCACGACCGGCAGCACCGCTGCCGCATGCGAGGTGATGCTCGAGAAGAAATAGTGGACCCAGAAGAAGAATGAAACGAGCAGGATCATGCCTGCGAGCGGCGACAATCCGGCAAGCGGCCTGGCGTAACCCTCCGCCACCCATTTGATGAAGCCGATCTCGTTCAGGCCCGACGACAGCGTGAGCAGCGAGGTGAAGTAGAAGAACACCTCCCACGCGCTCTTCTCGGCAACAATGTCCTCGAACGCGATCACGCCGGTGACCAGCATCAGCGAGATCACCACGAACACGACCGTGGTTGCGTTGATGAAGTTGGAGCCGAACAGCGGCAGGCTGATGTTGGGATTGGAGCCACAGATCCAGAAGAACATCGCCAGCAGCACCAGCGCGGCCATGATCCATTCCTGGCGCGACGGCGGCCCCATCGCGGCGAGCTCGTCCCGGCTCCACGTCACGATCTCCGGGCTCTCTTTGATCTCGGGCCGGCAGATCGCATAGCTCAGCAGCGGCACCAGCAGCAGCAACAGCAGGCCGAGCGGCGCGAAGCCGATGAACCATTGCGACCAGCCGACGTCGACATTGACGAGCTTCTTGGCGATCGCAAGCGCGGCCGCGTTCGGCGCCAGCGCCGTGAGGAACAGCGAACTCGTGACCGCGGTGGTGGCAAACGCCGTCCACATCACGAAGGTGCCGATCTTGCCCGCGGTCGGACCGGGTTCGGACCCGTAGATGCGCGGGATGTTGCTGACGATCGGGTAGATCGTGCCGCCCGAGCGCGCCGTATTGGACGGCGTCGCCGGCGCCAGCAGCAGATCGGAGAATGCCACCGCATAGCCGAGCCCGATGGTGCGGCGGCCGAGCGTCCGCACCAGCAGGAGCGCGAGACGACGGCCGAGCCCGCTCTTGCGATAGCCGATCGAGAACACGAACGCGCCGACGATCAGCCACACCGTGCTTTCCGAGAAACCGCTGAGCATCCAGCGCAGCGACTTGTTCGGATCGTGCTCGACATAGCCTCCGACGCCGGCGACCGTCAGCCCGATCAGGCCGACCGCGCCGACCGGCATCGATTCCAGGATCAGGCCGACGATCACGGCGGCGAACACTGCAAAATAGTGCCACTGATCGACGTTCAGCCCCGCCGGCACCGGGATCAGATAGATCGCCAGCCAGACCACCAGCGGCGCAAATGTCCTCCATGACATCTTCATGCAGCGTCCCCCTCACGTCTCTTGATTGTCTTTTGATTGTCGGGCGTGCGGCCGCCATGTCCGCAGGGCGGCGCCGCCATTTTGGTTGCAACGTAGCATAGCGTCGCAGCATGGCTCGAGCGCCTGCGACCTAACGGCGCGGCTTGTGGAGGAACCTGAGCGTCCCGTCAACACCGCGCGATGGTCGAACACGGCCCATCGCAAGAACGCCCGCGGTTTGCTATCCTCGGCCGCATGACGTCACGCGACTCCGTCTCTTCCGAGATCACGCCTGAAGTGCTGCTGCGCGCCTATGCCTGCGGCATCTTCCCGATGGCGGAGAGCGCCGACGATCCGACCTTGTTCTGGGTCGAGCCGGAGCTGCGCGGCGTGATTCCGCTCGACGGCTTCCGCGTCGCCTCGCGGCTGGCGCGCACCGTGCGCTCCGATGTGTTCACCGTCACCGTCGACACCGCGTTCAAGGCCGTGATCGCAGGCTGCGCGGCGCCGCACCCCGGCCGCGACGACACCTGGATCAACAAGCGGATCCGCGATCTCTATGTCGGGTTGAACGCGCTTGGCCACTGCCACAGCGTCGAGGTTTGGCAGGACGGCAATCTCGTCGGCGGGCTCTATGGCGTCAGCCTCGGCCGTGCCTTCTTCGGCGAGAGCATGTTCCACACCGCGCGCGACGCCTCGAAGGTCGCGCTGGTGCATCTCGTGGCGCGGCTGATCGCGGGCGGCTTCGAGCTGCTCGACACGCAATATGTCACCGAGCATCTGAAGACTTTTGGCGCGATCGAAATCCCGCGGCGGCGCTATCGCGCGCTGCTCGACCGCGCAGTTGCGGGCGCACCGGCGGAATTCCGGACGCTCGACGTCACCCAGCCGATCAAGGGCGCCGACGCCCTCGCGATCATCGCTCAACGAAATTAATTCCCGAACAATCCGCCGAACAATCCACCCGGCCGCTGCTGTTGCGGGGGCGGCGGAGGTGGCGGTTGCTGCTGCTGGAATTGCGGTTGCGGCGGCGGCCGCGGCGCTGCCTGCTTCGGCGCAGGCGGGCGCTTCTGCGCCACTGGCGGCGGCGGTGCCGTCGGCTGCTTCGGCGGATCGGGCGCGGCGGTCACGATGGTCTGGTCCGGCCCTTTGCAGTCGGTCAGCCAGATGTCGTAGATCGGATGCTCGACACCATGCAGGCCGGGGCTTGCCGCATACATCCAGCCCGAGAAAATCCGCTTCACCTCGCCCTGCAGCGTGATCTCGTCGACCTCGACGAAGGCATCGGTGTTGGCGGCCTCGGTCGAGGGCCGCGTGTAGCAGGCATCGGTCTTCACCCGCAGCGCGCCGAACTGCACGGTCTCGCCGATATCCTCGTCGAAATTGATGATGCGCCCGGTGATCTTGTCGAGGCCGGAGAAGCTCGCCTTCTTGTTGGTGATCTTGGTCGACGGCGGCTCGGTCACGACCTCATCGCCAGGCTGCAGCGTCGCGGCGGCCGGCGGCGCGCCTGACGGCTGCGGCGTGCCCTTGGGCTGGCGCTGCCCTGGCGGCAGGCCCGGCAGCGGGTTCTGGCCGGGCGGCGTGTTGGCGACGGCGGGGCCGCCGGGCTGGGGCGGCTGGACCGCAACCCCGGGCTGGGTGTTCTGGGGAACGCCGGGCGGCGGCGCCAGCGGCTGCGATTGCACACTGCCGGGCGGCGGCACGGCTTGAGCCGGCGGCAGCGGCCGGGTCGGCGGCGGCAATAACCGGCCGCGCGGCAGTTCCGGCACTTCCTCGTCGTCGTCGCTGGGCGGCTGCACCTGTCCGCCACGCGGAATCGAGCCTGGCGGGCGCGGCGCGGGATCGGAGAAAATCGTGCCGATCTGCGCGCGCGCGGGCGGCGCAAGCGCGACGGTTGAGGCGGCGATAATGGCCGCGAAGCCAGTCAGGGCAATGGTTCGGAACATCTCGTGCGGCTTAATCAGGCGAATCGGGCTCGTCACAAGTGTACCTTTATCGGCCGCTCGCAGGACCACCGGTTAACACGCCGAATACGGCGGGGAAAGGGCGGTTTGCCACCCCTCCCCAGCACTGGTCAGCCTCCGGGACACGTGGGATAGTTCGCGGGCTGAAGCCGCGCGGCCGCGCGCGAAAACCAGGAAAATCCGGCACGCAACCGGACCTGCCAGAGGAAACCAACCATGCCCGATCGTATCCGTCTCGATGGCCGGGTCGCCGTCGTCACCGGGGCTGCCGGCGTCATCGGAACCGCGACGCTGCATCTGCTTGCCGAGCGCGGTGCGCGGATTGTCGCAGTCGACCGCCGCGAGGCCGACCTCAAGGCTGCGATCAAGGATCTGCCGGCCTCCGCGGAGGCCCTCGCCGTGGCCGCCGACGTCACTCAGGAAGACGAAGTCAAGGAGTATGTCCGATCCGCCGTCGACCGGTTCGGCACCATCGACGCCTTCTACAACAACGCCGGCATCGAGGGCGACATCAAGCCGATCCAGGACTATTCGCTGGAGAGCTTTCGCCGCGTGCTCGACGTCAATGTGGTCGGCGTCTTCCTCGGCATGAAGCATGTGCTGCCCGTGATGCTGAAGCAGAATAAGGGCAGCATCATCAACACCGCCTCGATCGCCGGCCTGATGGGATCGCCGATGATCGCGGTCTACAGCGCGAGCAAGCACGCGGTGATCGGCCTGACCAAGAGCGCGGCCTGGGAATGCACCGGCACCGGCGTCCGCGTCAATTGCGTCTGCCCCGGCATGATCGACAGCCGGATGCTGAGCACGATCCTGCAGGGCCGCTCCGGCGGCAACGCGCCGCCGCCGGTCGAGAAGATCGTCGACCGCATCCCGGCGCGCCGGCTCGGACTCGCGAGCGAGGTCGCATCGATCGTCGCCTTCCTCGCTTCCGACGAAGCCAGCTACGTCTCCGGCTCCGCCTACACCGTCGACGGCGGCCGCACCGCTGCCTAGGGTCCGCTGTCATTCCGGGATGGTGCGCTAGCACCAGACCGCAGATGCGCAATTGCGCATCGGGGAATCTCGAGATTCCGGGTTCGATGCTAACGCATCGCCCCGGAATGACATCAACGAAGAGTTCAAGAGGTCCTCGCAATGCCCGTCGTTCTCGATCCCGATGCCGCCGCCGTCTACAAGGCGGTCCAGGAAGCCGGCCGCCCCGCTTATGAAACGCTCTCCGCGCCGGAAGCGCGAGAGTATTATCGGGCCGCCCGCCATGTCAGTAACCCCGAACCTCCCGCGCTCGAATCGAGCACGCCGCTCGCGATCCCAGCGCCACATGGCACGATCCCGGCACGCACCTACACGCCAAAGACGCTGCGCAAGAAGAATGGCCTCGCGCCCTGCCTGGTGTTTTTCCACGGCGGCGGCTGGGTGTTCGGCGATCTCGATACCCATGAGGTGGTTTGCCAGAAGCTTGCACATGAGGGCGAGCTGATCGTGATCTCGGTCGACTACCGGCTGGCGCCCGAACATCGCTTCCCCTCCGCGGTTGATGACGTCGTCACCGCGACCCGATGGGTCGCCACCAACGCAAAGGACCTCGGCGTCGACGCGTCGCGCCTGATCGTCGGTGGAGACAGCGCCGGGGGCAATCTCGCAGCCGTGGTTGCGCTCACGGCGCGCGATGGCGGACCGAAGCTTGCCGGACAGTTGCTCATCTATCCCGCGACCGATTTCGCGCGACAACATCCCTCGCACCGGGAGCCCGAGACCAGCGTCCTGCTGACCCATACGGTGATCGGCTGGTGCGCCAACCATTATCTCGGCGGCGCCGATCACAGCGACTGGCGCGCCTCGCCCGCGCGCGCGAAAAACTTCGCTGGACTGCCGCCGGCCTATGTATTGACCGCCGGCGCCGACCCCCTGCGCGACGAAGGCGACGAATACGCAAAACTCCTCGGGGATGCCGGCGTTGCCGTGACCTACCGCCATTTCCCCGGCCAGTTCCATGGCTTCTTCACCATGGGCAAGCTGCTCAACCAGGCCAACATCGCGGTGACGGAAATCAGCGTTTGGCTGAAGGCGCTGGGCTAGACGTGTCCTCCTCGATCGAGATCGCCAGGCACACGCTGCTTTCCTGCGGCCTGATCCTGGCGATCGGCACGCTTGCGGCGTTCGTCGCGCAGAAGATCAGGATTCCCGATGTCGCGGTGTTCCTGGTCACGGGCATCGCGATCGGCCCGCATGCGCTCGGCTTCGTGCAGATCGGCGCTGATTCCGCGCTGAACCAGATCATCCTGCTGTTCGGTGCAAGCTACATCCTGTTCGACGGCGGCGCGACGCTGCGGCTTGCGGTGTTGAAGCAGGTCTGGATCACCATACTGGTTATCGCAACCGTTGGCATCATGATGACAGCCGCGATCACAGGATTTGCCGCGCATGTCATCCTCGGCATTCCCCTGATCGTGGCTTTCCTGCTCGCGACGACCATCGCCTCCACCGACCCCGCGACGCTGGTGCCGATCTTCCGCCAGGTCCATATCCGTGATCGCGTCGCGCAGACCGTGATGAGCGAGTCCGCCTTCAACGACGCCATGGGCGCGATCATCACCTTCAGCATCCTCGGCGTGGCAACCGGTAGCACGTTCTCGCTCTCCGCCTCGCTGTTTGGACTGATCGAGCATTCCGTCATCGGCATCGTCGCCGGCATCGTGCTCGGCACTCTCGCGGCGCTGCTGATCGCGCACGAGAAATGGGCCTTCCTCGCCGAATACGCCCCCGTCGTCACCGTCGTCGCGGTGATCGGTGCGTACTTTGCTGCCGAAGGCATGCATGCCTCCGGCTTCATGGCGGTGTTCGTGTTCGGCATCGTGCTCGGCAACAAGGAAAGCTTCGGCTTCAGGATGGAACCCGGCGAAGCCGAGAGGCTCGACGAGTTCGTGCTCACCACGGCGTTCATCCTGCGCCTGTTCATCTTCATCCTGCTTGGTGCACAGGTCGATTTCGCGCTGATGAAGCAATACTGGCTCGGCGGCGTCGCTGTCACGCTGGTGCTGATGTTCGTGGCGCGGCCCGCCACCGTGTTCCTCTGCGCACTGCCGGATCGCCGCGCGCGCTGGAGCTTTGCGGAAATGCTGTTCATGTGCTGGACCCGCGAAACCGGTGTCATTCCAGCCGCCCTTGCCGGCCTGTTGCTCGGCATGAAGGCGCCCGGCGCCGAGATGATCGCCTCCGTCACCTTCATCGCGATCCTGATGACGATCCTGATCCAGGCTTCCACCACGCGCTGGCTCGCGCAACGGTTGGGCCTGCTTGAGACGAAGCCGCACTAAACGCTAGAGGAGGAAACACATCATGATCATCCGCAAGACCGTTGCTCTCGTCGAAGAGATCAATAGCGAGTACGGCGCGGCCGCCAGCCCCCCGCTGCGACGCATCGCAATTGCCGCGGTGTTCGAGAACCCGCTCGCCGGCAAGGCCGCCGGTGCCGACCTCAAGCCCCTGATCGAATATTCGCTCGAGCTCGGGGCTTCGCTCACCAAGACGGCGCTGGCGACGCTTGGCGCGAGCCCCGCGCAGCTGCGCGCCTACACCAAGGCGGCGGTGGTAGGCATCGGAGGCGACCTCGAGCATGGCGCTGCGATGATCCATCCGAGACTGGGCATGGCGATGCGCAGCGCGATCAAGCGTGGTCGCGTTATCATTCCGGGCCACGCCAAGGTGGGCCCGCCGGGCACGACGGTCGATCTGATCTATGGGCCCCTCGACGAGGGTTGGGATCTCGATGCCTTTGATTCGACCCCGGCGCAGATCCACGACGCGCCGCGGCCGCACGAGATCGTCCTATGGATCGGCTACGCCACCGGTCCGCGCGTCAACGCCCGCTGCAAGGGTCCAGATCAGAAGGAAGTCGATGCACTCGTCGCGTCCTTTGCCAGCGGCGAGTAAAGCTAGTCTAGCAATCGGGATTATGGATCCACGCCCTATCCCGTCCGCGCGGCGCGGCGCAGCGATTGCGGCGGCTGGCCGAAGGCGCGGATGAAGGCGCGGCGCATCCGTTCGGGATCGCGGAAGCCGGTGATCTCGGCGACCCGCTCGATGGCTTCGCCCGACGACTGCACGCGCTGCCGCGCCACCTCGATCCGCAATCGCTCGACCGCCTTCGACGGTGTGGTGCCGGTCTCGGCGATGAAGGCGCGGGTGAAATGCCGCGAACTCATGCCGGCCTTGTCAGCGAGATCCTCGACCGTCAGCGGCGCATCGAGGTTCTCGCGCGCCCAGGCGAGCAGCGGCCCGAAGCGGCCGTTCGGCGCCTTCAATTCAAGCAGCGAGGAGAATTGCGATTGCCCGCCGCTGCGGCGGTGATACAGCACGAGCTGCCGCGCGGTGCTCTGCGCGACCTCTTCGCCATAATCCTCCGCGATCATCGCCAGCGACAGGTCGATCCCGGCAGAGATGCCGGCCGAGCTCCAGATGTTGCCGTCGCGGACGTAGATCTGGTCGGGCTCGAGCTTGATGTTCGGATAAGCCTTCACGAAATGCGGCGTGCGCTGCCAATGCGTGGTGGCGCGGCGGCCATCGAGCAGACCTGCCTCAGCCAGCACATAGGCGCCCGAGCAGACGCTGGCGATACGAACGCCGCGCCCTGCCAGGCGCCGCACGAACGAAAGCGTGGTCGGACATGTGGCCGGCGTCCGCACGCCATTGCCGCCGGCGATGATCAGCGTCGTGATCGCCGCCGATGGCTTCAGCCCGCGTGCGAGCATCTCGACGCCGGATGAGCTGCGCACCGGCCCGGCCTTCACCGCGAGCGTCCGGATCGCGGGCGTATCGTTGGCAAAGCGCGCGGCGATCTCGAATGCTGCGATCGGACCGGCCGCGTCGAGCAACTGGAAGTCGGGAAAGATCAGGACGCCGATCATCGTCAAATCCTTTCGCAGAAGTGCCATGTCCTGAAATGAGGGATATATGGCATTTTGGACGAAAGGCCACCATGCCATGGTGGTCCCGTCAAGCGCAATTTGGAGGCTATCGATGTCGACGTCCCTGCAGATCGGACTGCTCGTATTCCCCAAGGTGACCCAGCTCGACCTCACCGGTCCGTTGCAGGTGTTCTCCTCGGTGCCCGGCGCCAAGGTGCATCTAATCTGGAAACGCATCGAGCCGGTTCCGACCGATACCGTGATGGTGCTGACGCCGACCACGACGTTTGCCGATTGCCCGCAGCTCGACGTGATCTGCGTGCCCGGCGGGGCCGGCACAAACGACATGGTGGGCGATGAGGAGATGCTTGCCTTCCTGCGCAAGCAGGCCGCTGGTGCCAGATACGTCACCTCGGTCTGCACGGGATCGCTGGTGCTCGGCGCCGCCGGTCTCTTGAAGGGCTATCGCGCCACCACGCATTGGAGCGCGATCGATTTCCTCGCAGGCTTCGGCGCGATCCCGACCAAGACGCGCGTTTGTGTCGACCGCAACCGTTTCACCGGTGGCGGCGTCACCGCCGGAATCGATTTTGCGCTGACGCTGGTGTCCGAGCTGGTCGACCGCAGGATGGCGGAAGCGATCCAGCTCGGGATCGAATACAATCCGGCACCCCCATTCAATGCGGGCTCGCCCGACACCGCGCCGGCGGAGGTGCTCGCTTCGGTGAAAGAGCGGATCGCGCCTTCGCAGGTGCGCCGCACGGAACAGATGGAGCGTGCCGCGGCGCGGCTCGCGCAGTAGCAAGGCACGATGGCAGGGCTCCCTCTCCCGCTTGCGGGCAGGACAATCGCATGTGGCTAGCCCGGCCATGCCGACGTGGAAACGTCAGCTGCAGAAGTCCGCAAACGCCATATGCGATCGTCCGGGGCGAGGGTGCTTGCGCGATTTCGGAATAATGGAATAATGCCGCTGAGTTGCCCGACATGTCAAGTTGTCGTGTCGAGCGCCGGCAGCGGCCGGCTACTTTGCATGGGGTTGTTTTCGATATTTTGGCAGTGATAGCCCTGCCCGCAAGCGGGAGTAGTGAACCGAACTCCTGGACGGCCCCCTCGAAGCAAAAGTCGAACAGTCATCGCCCAACAGAAAAAGGCCGCCTGGTTTCCCGGGCGGCCTTTCCTGTCTCACGGTGGCCTCACATTAGCGGGCGATTTCAGAACATCTGCACCAGGGGCCTATCTCCTGGCCGTGTCCTACTCGGAAGCCGCTGCTCATCGGGACAGTCGCGATCTGGAGCCCGATCCGACGCGATGGTCTCCCATCTCCGTAAGATGTTCCTATTGAGCTGCGAACCCGGGACTGGCGCAAGCGCAGAAGCTCGCCCGGGCGCGGCTGTCCCCGCTGTTACCGCTGTTCACAGGCACGCTTGCGTTGCCGCAGGCACGCTTGCGCTGCACGCGGATGCGCGCTCGCGCAAATCTCCACATCAACTGCGGATGATCAGCTACCGGGCGTCCAGGCGTGGTAGTCGCCGGTTGCCTTGGGGCGGCGGCCGCTCGCCAGCGTCGAGCCGGACGGGCGATAGGCCTGCGGAGTGCCGGTCATGTTCGGCACGTGCGGCTTCTCCCACTCCCGCGCCGTGTAGTTCTGCTCGGTCGGCGGGACGTCGACAGTGTGATGCATCCAGCCGTGCCAGCCCGGCGGCACCCGCGTTGCTTCGGCATACCCGTTGTAGACCACCCAGCGGCGCTCAAAGAGGAGCGTCGGGTCGATCTTGCCGCCCTTGGTGCGATAGTAGCGATTGCCCTGCTCGTCGGTGCCGACCAGCTCACCGTAGCGCGAGGTCCACAATTGCGTGCCAAAGGTCTGGCCGTTCCACCAGGTGAAGACTTTGAGCAGGAACTGTTTCATGCGCGGCCGGTTGTCGGTTCGAGGCAGATGGGCTCTGATGCCACCTGAATCCCCAAATGTCCAGCCGCCGGCCGGACGGCCTGCCGCCCGGTCAGACCGGGCCAGGATACCCCTGACGGCGACCAAATGACGCGGCAGGAGGCTTTCGCATTCACGCGCCATACATGCGCTGGCTGCGAAGCAAAGATAACGCACAATCAATGTGCCGCGCGGGAACGTCTGACCTCAGCAAAGGTTAGACATCATCTGGTTTCATGGAGTCTAAAATGATCAATCTGAAGGTTCTGGGCACCGCCGCGGCGTTGGCGCTTGCGCTGCCGCTGGTGCTGCCAACTCAAAGCTTTGCCCAAGCCCCGGCTCACGTAGGCGGCCACGGCGGTGGCGCTGTCGCCAGGCCGGGCGGCGGCGCTGGCGCGGGCGCCTATCTTCGGCCCGGCGTCGGTGCGCGTCCGGGCGGCGGAGCGATTGGCGGCGGCCCGCGGGTCGGCGGCGGCCCGGTTGGCGGCGGAGGCGGTGGCCGCGTCGGCTGGAACGGTGGCGGTGGCGGCTATCGTCATGGCGGCGGCGGCTTCTGGCCCGGTGCGGTTGTCGGCGGAGTGGTCGGCGGCGCGATCGCTGCCAATGGCTATTACGGCCCCGGCTATGGCTACGGCCCCGGTTACTATGACAACAGCAACGGCTATTACGATGACGACAGCGCCCCTGTCGCCGTCGAAGCGGCGCCCGACGGCGATGCGAGCTACTGCGTGCAGCGCTTCAGGTCCTACGACCCGGCTTCGGGCACCTATCTCGGCAATGACGGCCTGCGGCATCCCTGCCCGTAATGCCGGCCTGAATTCGTGATGATCAAAGGGCGGCGGCAACGCCGCCCTTTTTCATGCGTGCGAGTCGGCTGACGCAGCGGCGCGAGATGCGTGCGACAGAATCAATTGTCGATCACGGCGAGTGTGACGCCGAGCGGCAACATCGGAGCGCGGCCGGCGACGGGAACTGCGGTCATGGAATTGTAATCCGGCCTGCAATCAACGGGTGGACAAATGCAGGTGATGTGTCACGACTAGCTGGGATTATGCTTGTCATCAAACGACATATGCACTCTATCATACAGACTACCCGTCTCCGTTCCGACTTAATCACGCAACGGGCCAAGCGAGTCGCCGGCACGCGAAGCCCACTGAAGAGGAAGCACCGTGCCGCGCATTCTCGTGGTCGATGACGACCCGATGGTCTGCGTTGCCATCGAGGTCTGCTTGCAGCGCCAGGGCTTCGAGGTCACCGTCGCCGATGGCGGTGAGTCCGGCATGCGCGCACTGGACAGCGCGACGTTCGATGTGATGCTGGTCGACGTCTTCATGCCGCATATGCGCGGCTTCGAGGCGGTCCGCGTGTTCCATGAACGTGCGCCCGATATCCCCGTCATCGCGATGTCCGGCTATGCTTTCGCCAATGCCGACCGCGCGCCGGATTTCCTGCGGATGACGATCGAGCTCGGCGCAGCAGCCTGCCTGCGCAAACCGTTCACGCCGCAGGCGCTGATCGCTGCCATCAACGACTGCCTCGCGAAGTCCCCCTCGTCCGCTCGCCTCTCGAAATAACCGCTCATCCCGGCGTCATGGCTTCCCAGCGTCTCATCCTCGGCAGCGGCCTCGCAATCCTCCTCGCCATCAGTGCGGCGTCGATCGGACTTGACGTCAAGTCACGCAGCGAGATCGAATCGGCCGAGCGCACGCTCAGCATCCTCAAGCGGATATCGGACACGCGGCCATTGCCACGCGGCGTGGAGAGCGCGGCGCGCGCCTACGCGCTGACCGGAGACCCGTCCTTCGCCGACGAATTTCGCGAACAGAGCACAGCCCTCACTTCCGCATTCGACAGCCTGATCGCGGCGGTGGAGGCCGCGCCCGAGGAAGCGCAGCTGCTCGCGGACGCCAAGGCGCAGGTCGACCACGGCATTGCGCTCGGCGCCGAACTGATCAGGCTGCGCAGCGCCGGCGACACCGCCGGCGCGGCGGCGCTGATCTCCGCCGGCGAGAGTCGCGCGCTGATGGACAAGGTCGGTGCGGAGCTCGAGCGTCTGGTCACCGAAGAGCGCCGCCTGCTCGCGGTCCGCACCGAGCAGTCGAAGACCTATGGCCGCCTGCTGCTGGCGATCGACCTCGCCGGCGTCGCGCTGATCCTGTTATTGGCGACCGTGCTGACGTTGACGACCCGGCGCTCGCGGCGCGAGCTTCAGAACTCGCTGACCGCGACCCAGGCGACCAACCTGTCGCTCGAGGCCAAGGTCGCCGAACGCACCAAGGATCTCGCCGCCGCGCTCGAAGAGCTTCGCCGCTCCACCGCGGTCATGGAAACCACCTTCCGCAGCATGGCCGAGGCGGTGCTGGTGATCGACACATCCGGCACTGTGCTGCTCGCCAACCCGGCCGCCGGGAAGATGCTGCGTTACAAGCCGGGCATGACGGTCCAGCTGCTGCGCGCGCTCAGCAACGTGTTCCAGTCCGACGGCGTCACAACCATGAAGGTCGAGGACATGCCGTCGGCCAAGGCGCTGCGCGGCGAGGAATTCGACGGATTTGAGTTCATTGCCCGGCCCGTCCGCGGCGCACCGCAGATCCACCTCGTGGTCTCCGGCCGTCCGCTGCGCGATGGCGAAGGTCAGATCACCGGCGCGGCGCTGGTCTATCATGATATCACCGCCTCGCGCGAAACCGAGCACAAGCTGCAACAGTCGCAGAAGCTCGACGCCATCGGCAAGCTGACCGGCGGCGTCGCGCACGACTTCAACAACATGCTCACGATCATCACCGGCACCACCGAGACGCTGGTCGAGAGCCTGCGCGGCCAGCCGCAGCTCGCAAGGACCGCCGAGCTGATCGACCGCGCCGCCGAGCGCTGCCGCGAGCTGATCCAGCATCTGCTGGCCTTTGCCCGCCGCCAGCCGCTGGAGCCGCGCACCGTCGACATCAACGGCACCGTGCAAGACATCGCCAAGCTGCTGCGTCCGACGCTCGGCGAGCAGATCGAGATCAATTCGGTGCTCGCACCCGACGTCGCCAACGCCCATATCGATCCGTCGCAACTCGCCAACTCGCTGCTCAACATGGCGATCAACGCACGCGACGCGATGCCCGAGGGCGGCAAGCTGTTGTTCGAGACCAGCAACATCGTGCTGGACGAGGCCTACGCGACGGCCAATCCCGACGTCGCGCCGGGCCGCTATGTGCTGCTTGCGGTCAGCGACACCGGCACCGGCATGTCGCAGGCGGTGCAGGACAAGGTGTTCGATCCGTTCTTCACCACCAAGGAGGTCGGCAAGGGCTCCGGCCTCGGCATGAGCATGGTATACGGCTTCGTCAAGCAATCCGGCGGCCACATCAAGATCTACAGCGAGCAAGGCCACGGCACCACGATCAAGCTCTATCTGCAGCCCGCCCGCGGCCAGGTCGCGGTGGAGCCATCCGCGCTGGCGCCGGTGCCACGCGGCAGCGCGACCATCCTGATCGTGGAGGACGACGCGCTGGTGCGCAATTACGTCACCACGCAGCTCGCAAGCCTCGGCTACAAGACGATCGCGGCCCCCGACAGCCGCGCTGCGCTGGCGCTGGTGGACAAGGGAGAGACATTCGACCTGCTGTTCACCGACGTCATCATGCCCGGCGGCATGAACGGCCGGCAGCTCGCCGACGAGGTCGCCAAACGACGGCCCGGCATGAAAGTGCTCTACACCTCAGGCTATACCGAGAACGCGATCGTGCATCACGGCCGCCTCGATCCCGGCGTGCTGCTGCTGGCCAAGCCCTATCGCAAGTCGCAGCTCGCAAGGATGATCCAGCAGGCGCTGACGGAATGATTGGCCTCGAGCCTCGCTTGCTTGACCTCTCCCCGCCTGCGGAGCCCGCCTCCGCAGGAGCGCACTGCCAAAATATCGAAAACAACCCCATGCAAAGTAGCCGGCGGCTGCCGGCGCTCGACGAGGCAACTTGACACGTCGGGCAACTCAGCGGCATTATTCCATTATCCCGAAATCACGCAGGCGCCCTCCGCCCCCAGCTCGCGCGCCGCTACCGCGTCGCCAGCACGACGCCGAACAGCGTGAACAGCAACGCCACGATCTGGGTCGGGCCCAGCGGCTCGTGCAGCGAGATCGCCGAGGCCACCACGCCGATGACAGGCACCGCCATGGTGCCGATCGCCGCCACCGAGGCCGGCAGGCGGGCGAGCGCGGCAAACCAGGCGACGTAGGCGACGCAGAACTGGATCACGGTCGAATAGACCAGCAGCCACCAGCCTGTCGTCGTCACCCGATCGAGATGCGTGGTCTCGACCAACAGGCCGACGATCGCGATCGGGACGCAGCCGATCCCGATCTGCCAGGCCGCGGCCGGGATCGGCGGCATCGAGAGCGGATATTTCTTCGCCAGCACCGTGCCGAGCGCAAACGCGATCGCGCCGCACAGCGCCATGATGATGCCGGGCAGCTTCTCCTCGCTGGCGCTGATGCCGTTGCCGCCCATGATCGCGCCGAGCCCGACGAATGCCATCAGAAGCGCAATCGTGCGCAACAGCGTCGGCCGCTCGCCGAGCACCGGCCACGCCAGCAGCGAGGCCCAGACCGGCATCGTGTAGGCGATCAGCGCGGCTTCGCTGGCCGGCAACCACAGCAGCGCGAGCCCCATCAGCACCATCCAGCCGGTGACGTTGAGCACCGCATACAGCACCAGCCGCGGCCACAGCCGTGGCTCCACGGCGAGGCTCTGCGAACGGATCAGTGCCAGCAGGGCGAGCAGCGCAGCGCCGATCACGCCGGTCGCGCCGCGCAGGGTGAGCGGCGGCAGCTCGCCGATCAGGAATTTTGTGACCGGCCAGTTGAAGCCCCAGCCCACCGAGGTGATGGCGAGGAACATCAGGCCAGCGGGCGCAAGGCGCGCCCGCGCAGGCGGTGTCGAAACTGTCATGGGACCCGGCAGGGTGTGGAATCAGAGGTCACCTTGCCTGCGATTTTGTCGCCCGACCATCACGCGTCAGACATGCCTGATCCATGCTTTGCCCGTAGGCTTACGTGAGTCCCTAAAAATCAATCCGCAAGCGCCGATAAATAGTTCGCCTGTGAACAGCGGGGCGAAGCCCCGATCCACAGCCCAAATGAGATTTTTTTGGCTTGGGAATCCCTGAGGACTCACCGATACTTGGGGCCATCACAGGCGCGGCATTGCCCCCTGTTATCCCCTTCTGTCCACCATATTTAGTGTTTGATTCAGAAACTCGTACTAGTCCTTGACGGGCGCAACTGACATGGCCTAGCTTTCTGCCTGTTCGGCGCGAGTGTGTTTGGGTCCCCGCCGGTCGCTCCCACAAGGGTTCCAAAATGACCACTCCGCCAGGCCCTTTGGGCCGCGGGTGAAGGGTTTGTCTGCCCTGATTTTGGACCATCTCAGGGGCGCCTAGACGGGCCGCAAGGCTCGAAAAATCAGAGGCCGGAACCGGCCCGCAAAGATGCGTGCGAGTGGCGTGTCGTGTGACGTGTTGGGGCGTTGAATGCATGGCCTGGCAGGCCCGGATCTCCGGACCGGCCGAGGACGTGCCGCCGCAGGGCCGGTGAAAGCCGGCTTCCCCGCGGATGAGAGAAACAGGCCGGGTCTACCGGCTGAGCTGCGAATGACGGGAGAGCGGGTCGATCTCGCGTGTTCCGAAAGTTCGCTCAAGGATAACATTACCGGCAAACCTGTGGGAAACGCGGGACCGGTCAGAAGAAGAGACGGGGCCGACCATGCGCATTGAACGACGCAACACCACCAGCGGACAATCTCCCTATGCCGGGATCAATTTCAGGCTGACGACATCGGAAATCCGCAATCCCGACGGCTCGGTCGTGTTCCGGGCCGAGAATGTCGAGGTCCCCGATTTCTGGTCGCAGGTCGCCTCCGACGTGCTGGCGCAGAAGTACTTTCGCAAGGCCGGCGTCGCAGCAAAGCTGAAGAAGGTCGAGGAAGAGACCGTGCCGTCCTGGCTGTGGCGCTCGGTGCCCGACACTGAGGCGCTTAGCCTGCTGCCCGAGAACGAGCGGATCGTCGGCGAAACCAGCGCAAAACAGGTGTTCGATCGCCTCGCCGGCTGCTGGACCTATTGGGGTTGGAAGGGCAAATACTTCTCGAACGAAGAAGATGCCCTCGCCTTCTTCGACGAGATCCGCTTCCAGCTGGCAAAACAGATGGTCGCGCCGAACTCGCCGCAATGGTTCAACACCGGTCTCCACTGGGCCTACGGCGTCGATGGTCCCGGCCAGGGCCACTATTACGTCGATCCCTTCACGGGCAAGCTCACGAAGTCCAAGTCGGCCTATGAGCATCCGCAGCCGCACGCCTGCTTCATCCAGGGCGTCAGTGACGACCTCGTCAACGAGGGCGGCATCATGGACCTCTGGGTCCGT
Source organism: Bradyrhizobium sp. LTSPM299 (assembly GCF_000938235.1). Lineage (NCBI taxonomy): Bacteria > Pseudomonadati > Pseudomonadota > Alphaproteobacteria > Hyphomicrobiales > Nitrobacteraceae > Bradyrhizobium > Bradyrhizobium sp. LTSPM299. The sequence goes on along the minus strand of NZ_JYMU01000087.1, from coordinate 7,028 downwards.
GAGGCGCGCCTGTTCAAATACGGCTCCGGCACCGGCTCCAACTTCTCCCGCCTGCGCGGCGAAGGCGAGCGCTTGTCCGGCGGCGGCCGCTCGAGCGGCCTGATGAGCTTCCTCAAGATCGGCGACCGCGCGGCGGGCGCCATCAAGAGCGGCGGCACCACGCGCCGCGCGGCCAAGATGGTCGTGGTCGACGTCGATCACCCCGACATCGAGACCTATATCGACTGGAAGGTGAAGGAGGAGCAGAAGGTCGCAGCCCTCGTCACCGGCTCCAAGATCAACCAGAAGCACCTCAAGGCCGTGATGAAGGCCTGCGTCAACTGCGAAGGCAGTGGCGACGACTGCTTCGATCCCGAGAAGAACCCGGCGCTGCGCCGCGAGATCAAGCTCGCGCGCCGGAGTCTGGTGCCCGACAATTACATCAAGCGCGTCATCCAGTTTGCCAAGCAGGGCTACAAGGACATCCAGTTCGACATCTACGACACCGACTGGGATTCCGAGGCGTATCTGACCGTCTCCGGCCAGAACTCCAACAACTCGGTCTCGCTGAAGGATGATTTCCTGCGCGCTGTTGAAACCGATGGCGACTGGAACCTGATCGGCCGCACCACCAAGAAGGTCACCAAGACCCTCAAGGCGCGCGACCTCTGGGAGAAGATCGGCCACGCCGCATGGGCTTCCGCCGATCCCGGCCTGCACTTCAACACCACGATGAACGACTGGCACACCTGCAAGTCGTCAGGCGACATCCGCGCGTCCAATCCGTGCTCGGAATACATGTTCCTGGACGACACCGCGTGCAACCTTGCTTCCGCAAACCTGCTGACGTTCTACAATATCGAGGGCAAGCGCTTCGACGTCGAATCCTACGAGCACCTCTGCCGGCTCTGGACCATCGTGCTGGAAATCTCGGTCATGATGGCCCAGTTCCCGTCGAAGGCGATCGCCGAGCTGTCCTACGAATTCCGCACGCTGGGCCTCGGCTTCGCCAATATCGGCGGCCTCTTGATGACCATGGGCTTGCCCTATGACAGCAAGGAAGGCCGCTCGCTCTGCGGCGCGCTGACCGCTGTCATGACCGGCATTGCCTACAAGACCTCGGCCGAGATGGCCGCGGAATTGGGCACCTTCCCCGGCTACAAGAAGAACGCCGGCCACATGCTGCGCGTGATCCGCAACCACCGCCGCGCCGCGCATGGTGAAAGCCGCGGCTATGAGGCGCTCGCCGTCAATCCGGTGGCGCTCGACCATGCCTCCTGCCCGCAGGCGGACATCGTCGCGCATGCCAAGCTCGCCTGGGACGACGCGCTCGCGCTCGGCGAAATCAACGGCTATCGCAATGCCCAGACCACGGTGGTGGCGCCGACCGGCACCATTGGCCTGGTGATGGATTGCGACACCACCGGCATCGAGCCCGATTTCGCGCTGGTGAAGTTCAAGAAGCTCGCCGGCGGCGGCTACTGGAAGATCATCAACCAGGCGGTGCCGGCCGCACTGCGCGTGCTCGGCTATCGCGAGAGCGAGATCGCGGAGATCGAGGCCTATGCCGTCGGCCACGGCTCGCTCTCCAACGCCCCCGGCATCAACGCCACGACCTTGAAGACCAAGGGCTTCACCGACGAAGCCATTGCAAAAGTCGAGAAGGCGCTGCCGACCGCGTTCGACATCAAGTTCGCCTTCAACAAGTGGACCTTTGGCGAGGACTTCATCCGCACCACGCTCGGCATCTCAGCCGAGGCGATCGCGGCCCCCGGCTTCGACCTGCTCGCCGCGGTCGGCTTCACCAAGCGCGAGATCGAGGCCGCCAACGTGCACATCTGCGGCGCGATGACGGTGGAATCGGCGCCGCACCTCAAACCAGAACATTATGCGGTGTTCGACTGCGCCAATCCCTGCGGCAAAATTGGAAAACGCTACCTCTCGGTCGAGAGCCACATCCGGATGATGGCGGCATCGCAGCCGTTCATCTCGGGTGCGATCTCGAAGACCATCAACATGCCGAACGACGCCACGGTGGAGGACTGCAAGTCCGCTTATCTGCTCTCGTGGAAGCTCGCGCTGAAGGCCAACGCGCTCTACCGCGACGGCTCGAAGCTGTCGCAGCCGCTTAACTCGCAGCTCATCTCCGACGATGAGGACGAGGACGATGCGGTCGAGTCGTACTACGACAAGCCGATGGCGGCGCGCACCGCCCAGGTCTCGGAGAAGATCGTCGAGAAGCTGGTCGAGCGCATCGTCGTGATGCGCGAACGCGAGAAGATGCCGGATCGCCGCAAGGGCTACACCCAGAAGGCGGTCGTCGGCGGGCATAAGGTTTATCTCCGCACCGGCGAATACGACGACGGCCGGATCGGCGAGATCTTCATCGACATGCACAAGGAAGGCGCGGCACTGCGCTCCTTCATCAACAACTTTGCGATCGCGGTCTCGCTGGGTCTCCAGTACGGCGTGCCGCTGGAGGAATATGTCGATGCCTTCACCTTCACCCGCTTCGAGCCGGCGGGCCCGGTGCAGGGCAACGATTCGATCAAGTATGCGACCTCGATCCTCGACTATGTCTTCCGCGAACTCGCGGTCAGCTACATGAGCCGCTTCGACCTCGCCCATGTCGATCCCCGCGAGAGCAATTTCGACGCGCTCGGCAAGGGCGTCGAGGAAGGCAAGGACCCGGAGACCCAGAACCACCAGGCCACCAAGTACCTGTCGAAGGGCCTGACCCGCTCGCGCACCGACAACCTCGTCGTCATGCGCGGCGGCTCGGCCGCAGTGAGCGCGAACTCCGACAGTGCCCCCGCCGGCGGCTCCCGCGTCACGTCCCTCGCCACGCACGGCGCCACCTCGCGTGTCTCCGACACCCTGGAAGGCGCCGTCGCGCTGAAGCAGGAAGTCAACCACGACCTCTCGCCGACCGAGAAGCTCGAGGCCCTGCAATGGAGCAAGGCGGGCGCCGCGGCCGCCGCCGCTCCCAGCAAGGCTGAACGTCGCGCCGAGGCGAAAGCCAAGGGCTACGAAGGCGAGATGTGCTCGGAGTGCGGCAACTTCACGCTGGTGCGGAATGGGACCTGCATGAAGTGCGATACGTGTGGGTCGACGACGGGGTGCAGTTAAGTTTCACGAAGAATAGAAGCTTGCTAGAGGCGGCGCGTGATGCGCCGCCTTTTAGGGCTTTTGTATACCTTGGGGAGCTGCCGTCAGAACGATATATATTCCTTGGGTGGGCAGAAGAACCTTTCGAGTTCGCAGTCGGGCAAGTCGCGGTTCAGAAATAATTATTTCGAAGACACCCCGCATACCGGTCTCTTCCCAATTGAGCAGCAACTCCGGAATCTCATTTATGATCGTAACGTCCATTCCCCAAAAAACATGGCCGACGGAAATGACGTAGAGAGGATCCTTCAGAACATTTTGCGTCATCAGCATTTCGCGCGATATCGCGTGAGTGGCTCCGGCCTTCAGAGGCATAAGGTGGACGCCGTCGACAGCCGATGCCTTGATTTCAGATAAGACGTCCTTCTTGCCGATCGTCGCAAACTAACGATAGTGTGTAGTCGCTCAACTGGCTCCCCGACGTCGGAATGCAGCGGATAGCGTACGCATCGTCGTTCTTGCCAAAGACCACTATTTCGCAATGCAGAGTATCGCTGACTTCGATTATCCGGCTGGATTCATCCTTCCAGCAAATTATAATAGTTCGAGTTGCGTCTTTGCTGTAATAACTGTGATGAGTATTCGCGGACCTAAGAAGGGTCAGCGTCATTGTTTGGTTGAGTGCATTCAGGAATTCACCAGCCGATGGGCTTTCTGATTCAACAAAGCCTGGAAGAAATATCCTACGAGAAATTCTTCTCCATAGGTCATCAAGGTCATTGCGGCGGTCTAACCACTTATCATCGCCCAGAACATCCGAGATAGCTTCCTAGAAGAGTCCCATCCCACCGAGAAACCTGGTGAATAAAGCGGTAGAAGCACCAACACCGATGAGCTTGGAGGCTACAACAACGCTTGGATAGTAACTCGCGGGAAAAAGCATTACGTAGCCACAGATTAGCAAGGCGGCCACATATCCAACGTATGGCAATGAAGCCCGGAAGCCTCGAAACAATGAAATTTCAGCGAACCATCCTGGAGCCGTGTTCATTGAGAGAACCTCAAATATTCTAACAATCTAAGATTGAACACTGGCACACTCACTAAAGCAAGCTGGCATATCGCGGTGCCCCGCTTCATTCCGAACTGACTTGCGGGTACCGATTTGAGCGAAGACAGCCCAACGAGCGGCGATAGCGTCGACGACACCGCGCCCCTACAACCTCCCTGGACGGAGGTAACGCTGGACGACGTTTACCAAGTCGATTTCGAAGGGCCGGTTCGGCACTCAGACAGCGCCGACGCGGCCGAACTTGGTGATATCTATCGAAAGGTCGTCGAAGAGACCCGGCCCTCGGCGGAAACCGCGGCTTTCCGCGTCTACTCGATGCTCGCTGCGATCATGGGCATGCATTTCAAACCCAACGAGCCGAACCAGCCCTTCGGCGCGATGGTCGTCTTCGCGGACGGACGCCGCTCGGCCATACCCGCGGACTTTCGCGATGCTGTGGGCGTCTTGGCGGAAATGGCGGAACGATCCGAACACCCCGTGCTGCGGGCTCGGCTCGCAGACATATGCTGGCTGCTCGATAGAAAACGTGGCCGCCTAGGAGTCGCTGCCGCGACGGCATACGTCGAAATCGTCTCCAGGGTCGATGCCGGCCCCCTCAGGTTTCGGTTCGATACAGATCAGACCGGCGCGCTGAGACACCAAGCGCGAGACCTTCTCAAGCGGGCATTGTTCATCGGGCGCGGTACTGGGATGGACAAGAACGGGCCGTCGGAGGCGCAAAAACTCGTCTCCGATCTACGGAAACGATCAGTCGAAAAGCAGCAGCCGAGGCCGGCCCAGATGTTCGGCCATCTGGATCTCTACTTTAGGATTTCGGACGCGGCCCAGGTCGGCAAGGACGTGGAGACCCTGATCACTCGCCTGCCCGTCGAAACCGACCTTCATGCCCTCGTCGATCTCTGGCGGCTTGCCGCTAGAGCCTATCATCTTGCCAAGCTGGACAACGACAAGAACCGGTCTCAGTCGGCTGCAGCCGAGTTGCTCGTTACGATAGCGCAGCGACAACCATCGGCTATGCTGGCGGCACATACGTTGACGGAGGCAGTTGGCGAACTGCATGGCGTACCCGGCACCAAGGACCGGCGAAAAGAGCTGAGGCATCTGCTCGTCGACGTTCAGGCGGGTATCGTCGACGAGATGTCGTCGTTCTCGCATCCGATAAATCTTGAGGAGATAGCTAAGAGCGTCGAAGCGAGGATGCAGCGGCTAAATCTACTCGACAAACTGTTCGTATTCGCCGCCCTGAGCCAGTCTCCGGATCCTGCGGAATTGGTCGCCGACGCGGAACGATCGATCAGCGAGCATCCGCTGTCGTCCCTGTTCGGCGTCAGCCACCATGATCATGACGGCAAGGTCATCTATCGCAGCGAAGGAGCAGGCTTGGGCGACTCAGCAGGCGATTCGGCGGTCCGCCATCAGATTGCGCGGGACGAGGGAATCCGGCGGCACATCACGGCGTCCGCGGAGATCGATGTGGCCAGGCGGTCCATCGTCGAAGGACACTATCTTTCGGAAGAGATTTTCGTCTTCCTTCTGGAGAAGAGCCCCTTCGTACCCCGGGGGCTGGTTATGACTTACAGCCACGGTTTCACACGCTTCTTCCAGGGCGATTTCATCAGCGCTCTCTACGTCCTGACGCCGCTTCTTGAGGCCTCGCTTCGGCACGTGCTCAAAGGTCATGGTCACGACGTCACTAAAATGGACGACGCCACAAAGAGCCAAGAGGATCGAACGATATCGTCACTGTTCGAACAGATGCGGGAGGAATTGGATTCGATCTTCGGCAGAGCGATCACGACCGACATCGAGAACGTCTTCCTCAAGAAACCTGGCCCCTACATTCGTCATCGATCGCGCATGGATTGCTGCGCGACGGCGAACCGTATTCGGACGACGCGCTCTATGCATGCTGGCTCATCTTCCAGCTTTGCATGCTGCCGTTGTATCAGTATCGGGCAAGCCTCATCCTGCCAGTCGACGAAAACACCGCACGGGCGGAGGGTGGAGAGTAGCACGCGTAGGGCGGATTAGTACTACTGAGTCAGAAGGCCGCAGGCGTCGGGTCTGAGAATCAAATAATTGAAGAGATTCAGATTTTGGCAGATGGAGGGCCAGATGAATCTCAAGGGCAGCGAAGCACGCTTTGCGGCGTATGTTGAGGGGCTTTCGAGCGTCATTGGTCACGCGGACCGAGCTGGGCCGCTGCGCGATTATTGCACCGGTTTGATACTGCCCGGTGAGCGCAAGAGCGTCGAGCCGATGGCGGCGAAGACGGCTCCAGCGCGGACGGCGGCCCAGCATCAGTCGCTGCTGCACTTTGTCGGTGTCGCGACCTGGTCGGACGAGAAGGTGCTGGCCAAGGTGCGCGAGATGGTGTTGCCGGCGATCGAGAAGGATGGGCCGATCGAAGCGTGGATCATCGACGACACGGCGTTCCCCAAGCAAGGCAAGCATTCGGTCGGCGTGCACCACCAATATTGCGGCCAGCTCGGCAAGCAGGCCAATTGCCAGGTAACGGTGTCGTTATCGATTGCCAACCACTCCAGCAGCCTGCCAGTGGCCTATCGGCTGTACTTGCCGCAGGATTGGACCAAGGACCGCGCACGGCGGAAGAAGGCGGGTGTGCCGAAGGACGTCAAGTTCAAAACCAAACCGGAGATCGCGCTGGAGCAGATACGTCGGGCATGTGAAGCCGGCCTGCCACGTGGCGTCGCATTGATGGATACAGCCTATGGCAACGACTCGCGTCTGCGCGCGGGCATGACGGAGTTGGGCGTATCTTACGCGGTCAGCATTTTGCCAAACACTTTGATGTGGCGACCCGGAACCGGTCCAAGGCGCAAAGGCAAACCGCTGAACAATACCGGCC
>NZ_JYMU01000086.1:0-5695 GCF_000938235.1 Bradyrhizobium sp. LTSPM299 | reverse complement strand
GGAGTTTTTGTCGCTCCGGGTGCGACGACATTGACGCGAATGTTGCGCGGCGCAAAGTCGGCAGCGATCGCACGCGCCATGGAGACCACCCCGCCCTTGGTGGCCGCATAGGCCGCTAGGCCGGCCTGGCCCATATAGTTGTGCACCGATCCGTTGAAGATGATGCTGGCGTTGTCGTTCAACAGAGAAGCAGCGGAGTTGATGGTGAAGAATGCGCCATTCAGGTTGGTGCGGACGATATTCTCAAACGCTGCTTCGTCCGTAGCGCCGGTGGGCGTCCTGCCGCTAATTCCGGCATTGGCGAAGACGACGTCCAGCTTGCCGAAATCCTTGGCAATATCCGCGAAGAGCTGCTTGCGATCGTCCGCCACGGTAACGTCGGCGCGGTAGCCGCGCACGTTGGGTCCCAGTTCGGCGACTGCTTCATCCAGCGTCTTCTGGTCCCGGCCGGTAATCGCGACTTCAGCGCCTTCTGCAACGAAAAGACGGGCGGTCGCCAGGCCGATGCCGCTGTTTCCGCCAGTGATGAGAGCCTTCTTACCTGTGAGTTTCATGATTACCTCCTTGATGACTTGATGTGGCCTCACCTTCGCGCCGATCTGAGGAAATTACCCGTTATGGGTCGTTAGCAGGCGTTAGCTGCTGCAAGCAGTCCGAAAAAATGACGGGCAAAACGCTTCCGCTGGCGCAAAAGAACGAGCGCAAACAGTCGGGTGACGGGATTACGAAGCGATCTCTGCTTGCTGGAGGCAGGTTGAGAGTCGTAGTGAAATCACCTCAACGTGGTGAGCAGCGCTTCGGCGGCTTTGAGGTCCGCCGTCTCAAATCCTTCCTTGAACTCCGCGTAGACCGACTGCAGTAGCGTCCGTCCGTTTTTGGACTGTCCTTGGTCGGCCAAATGCTTCGCGAGGTCCCTCGCGGTACGCAATTCCCAGGCACGCACACCTTGACGTCGGCTCAATACAAGCGACTCGTTGAAGCAGGTCTCCACCTCGCGGACGTCGGGTTTCTCCATCGATAGGAGAAGCCCGCCCTTTATGCGCAGCAGTTCCGGCATATAGAACATCTCGCCACTGACTTCGACTTGCCGAATACTCTCGTCGATCAGCGCCTTGCCTTCATCTGGCCGTCCAAGCGCGGCCAGTCCTTGAGCGACTGCAATGTTGAACTCCGTGGTGAGCACCTCATGTCGCGCCGCGTGCAGGCGCTCGAGCGTTGCCTGCAGATCCTTGACGCCCGCTTTGGTGTTGCCGCGCAGAATCGCCAACTCTGCCTTGCGACCCTGTCCGATCGCTACAAGAGGCCCCAAGGCATTGGCTTCGGCATGCGAAAGCGACAAATCGGTGTGGTATTGGGCATTATCGAGATCGCCAGCCCAGAGAAAAACCGACGCCGCGCCGGCCAAAACCAGCGCCAACGCTGCCGGATGGCCCATGGCTTCGGAGGCTTCGACCCCCTGGCGTGCGAGTTCCAGCGCCTGGGTCGGATAACCTTGCAGCCAAAGGGTCCGCGCCAGTGCGATATACGAATGGTAGTGGGGATCGTAGCTGAGGAGGACCGGTCCACGATGGGATTGCGATAATATCCGCATCAGGGAATCGAGCTCCGCACGCGAACCCGCAAGGTCACCGGTAACCTGCAGCGCCCTTCCCAACATGGCATGGGCCAGCGCTTTGACCGTCAGGTCATCAGACGTCTCGGCAATCGCCCCGCAACGTCTGGCGTATTCAAGCGAGGTCCGGAGATCTCCTCTACGGGCATGGGAAATATGTTCCATGTTAAGCAGTCCGACTTGATAAGCCGTGTCACCGTGCTGTTCGGCAATGGCCAGGCTTCTGCTCAGGGCCTCGGTTACGGCGTTGCTTTCTCCGTATATTTGCGAGGACGAGAAACCCAAGGCCGCCTGAAGATACATCTCGGTGAGACCTCCGGCGCCGGTCTTGTCGAGAGCGAGGAGTGCATGTTGTGACCAGCGGTGACATTCCGGAAGTAAAGACATCGCCAGAAAAACCTGCACCGCGGCGGCGGCAAGACTAACGCCGACCTCGGCGTTACCTTCCGGAGAAAAGCACCATTCGAGTGCGGCCCGAACATTGTTGATGGCCGCGAAATGTGAAGCGCGTTCGATTCCACTTGATGAGGTCGACCATTCCTTTCCGCTCTGCTCCAACCAGCGGCGAAAGTAGGTCGCATGCCGTATCGACAGGTCGGTAGCATCGGCGGCGTCAATGCCGATCTCACGGGCGTAATCGCGCGTTGTGTCGAGAAGCCGGTAGCGCATCATCGCCCCCAGGGGGTTCGTTGCCACGATCGATTTGGCGACCAGGCTATCTACGGCGCCAAGGACGGTCGACCTGTCGAGAGTAGCGCCGGTAACGACCTCCAGCGCCGCATCCAGGGTGAAATGGCCAACGAATACGGCGAGCCTGCGGAGCACTATACGCTCCAGTTCGGTCAGGAGCCCGAAGCTCCAATCCAGCGTGGCCTGCAGTGTCTTTTGCCGCGGTGGAGCGGTTCGCGACCCCACCCAAAGCAGAGTCAGGCGTTGATCGAGAAGGGTCGCGGTTTGTTGCAGTCCATGGGATTCGACGCGTCTGGCCGCCAGTTCGATCGCGAGCGCCACACCGTCAAGCTTTCGACAGATGCTTGCAACGATCAGGACTTCCGCATCGCTGACGTCCAAACGCGCGCCACTGGCCGCTGCGCGCTCCATGAACAGCTGTGTGGCCGGGAACGCCCGGACCGCCGCCGCCGTAAGCCCCGGATCGTCCGGCGGACAGGCCAGCGCATCCAATCGGTAGATATGCTCGCCATCTACCCGAAGCGCTTCGCGACTCGTCGCGAGAATGTGGACCTGCGGCGCTGCATCGATGATGCGTGCCGCCAGCGGCGCCACCGCTTCGACGAGATGCTCACACGTATCGAGGATCAACAGAATTCGCTTGTTGCGCAGGTAAGCGATCAGACTGGGCGTCGCATCGTTGGATTGAACCGATAGCCCAAGCATGGAGGCCATGCCTGTCGTGACCAGGGTGGGATCGCTGAGCGTTCCGAGGTCGACGAACAGCAAAGCACCCGAGAAAGCATCGACCAGGTGATGACCGACCGCTATCGCAACGGTGGTTTTGCCGACGCCGCCGGCGCCGACGATGGTGACAAAGCGCGAGGCGTTCAGCTGAGCCGACAGCTTCAGAATATCGTCGTCCCGGCCAACCACCCGGCTTTGGCGGCTGGGAAGATTGGCGTGCGGAAAAATGCTTGCGACGATGGGCGTGTCACCGCGCTGACCGGCCGACCGCGAGACTGGCGCGACGAAGCAATAACCCCTGCCGGGGAGAGTTGCGATGTATCGGGCGCCAGCCTTTCCGTCACCTAGCGCCTTACGGAGGTAAGTCATATGAAACCGCAGGCTTCCTTCCTCGACGATGACGTCGGGCCAAACCTGTGCCAACAATTCCTTCTTGCCGACAATTTCGTTGGGATGGGACAGCAAAACGACGAGGATATCGAGTGCCCGCGCACTCAACTCGATCGGTGTACCGTCGTTGGTCAGAAGCCTCTCGCTGACGATGAGACTGAAAGGACCAAAGGATATGACTTCCTTGGTCCGCGCGGCCGCTGCGATCATGGCGTCGCCTCTCGAAGCCATCCGGTCCGGTCCCAGCTCCACCGGCATTCTAGGCGAAGAGCCCGCCCCAGGCATAGCGCCAAGGTCCGGTAGGCGGCCAGAGACCAGGGGCGCAGCCCGGTCGCGAGCACTAACAACCCCTAACAACCCATAGCGGGCTAATGCGCGGACTTTGGCGCAATCTTTCCTGGCAGCGAGGATGACGGATGACCGGCTCTTCGCAGGCGTTCAAGCGAACTGCGGCCCTTCCAACCCATTAGCAAATCGAGGAGAATCCACATGTTGACGACAGAAACAAATAGCCCCGTCGCCGGTGATCTCGGCCTTCCGTTCAGAGCCGCCGCGATGGCCGACACAGCCAGTTCGCGGGCCATCGACACCGTCGGGGCCTTCGACAAAAATGCCATCCGTCCTTTCCACATCCACTTTCCAGAGGCAGCCCTCGTCGATCTGCGCCGGCGCCTGGCGGAAACACGCCTGCCAGAGAACGAGACGGTTACCGACTTCTCCCAGGGCGTACCGCTCAAGACCATCCGCCAACTTCTGCGCTACTGGCAAGTCGACTACGACTGGCGCAAGGTCGAGGCGCGGCTCAACGCCGTGCCGAACTTCATCACCGAAATCGACGGTCTGGACATCCACTTCATCCATGTCCGCTCCAAGCATGAAAATGCACTGCCGCTGATCGTGACGCATGGCTGGCCCGGTTCGGTGGTGGAGCAACTGAAGATCATCGGGCCGCTCACCGACCCTACCGCTCATGGTGGCAGCGCTTCGGACGCCTTCCACCTGGTGATTCCGTCGATGCCCGGCTACGGGTTTTCCGGCAAGCCGACTTCGACCGGCTGGGGGCCCGAACGGATCGCGCAGGCTTGGACCACTCTGATGAGGCGTCTCGGCTACAAGCACTTTGCCGCACAGGGCGGCGATTGGGGTGCGATAGTTACCGATATGCTGGGCGTGCAGGCGCCGCCGGAATTGGTCGGCATCCACACCAACATGCCCGGCGCGATTCCTGCGGAGATCGACCAGGCATCGTTTTCTGGTGCGCCGGTGCCGTCTGGTCTCTCTGCCGAAGAGACAAGCTCCTACGACCAGCTCGTTTTCGTCTACAAGCATGTCTATTACGCCTTCTGGATGGCGTCGCGCCCGCAAACACTGGCGGGGTTTGCGGACTCGCCGATCGGCCTCGCGACCTTCCTGATCGACCACGACGCGCGCAGTCTGGAACTCATCGCGCGTTCGTTTGACGGACAAACCGAGGGTCTGACACCGGACGATGTCCTCGACAATGTCACGCTGTTCTGGCTCACCAACACAGGTGTTTCGTCAGCTCGGCTCTACTGGGAGAACAAGCTGCCCTTCTTCAGTCCGAAGGGCGTCAAAGTCCCAACTGCCGTGAGCGTCTTCCCGGACGAACTGTACCAGACGCCCCGGACGTGGGCAGAGCGGGCCTATCCCAATCTCATCCATTACAACAAGGTGGAAAAGGGCGGTCATTTTGCTGCCTGGGAGCAGCCAAGGCTTTTTACCGAAGAGCTTCGTGCAGGCTTCAGATCCCTCCGCAAATCGGCTTGAAGACTACGGCGAGCGCATTGTGCGCGCCGACCAGATCTATCAGCCGCGCCAGACCAGCAACGACCGAAGGCTCGCGCGCACCGTGCCCGCGAGCCTCAAGACCGTTCTACAGGCCACTATCAAAAAAGAATGTAACATGGACCAAATCGTAAAGGTGCTCCACACCGCCAAGACCAGAACCACGGGAGACCGCGAACAGGGCGCTTCGCGCAGCTCCGACGGCCTGCTCGACATCAGGCTTTCGATGCCCGGCTCGGCGCGGATCGGTACCAACCCGGAGCAGCTGCTGGCAGCTGGCTGGTCAGCTTCTTTCGCGAATGCGATCGCGCTTGCGGCCCGCAAATGGAAAATCACGCTGCCAGCCAAAGTTAGCATCGATGCAGAGGTAGACCTGAACCTCGGTGATGGCGGCTACTCACTCAGCGCTCGGCTCAACGTGACGATCCTGGGTTTGGAGCGCAGCGTGGCAAAAGGACTGGTCGATGAAGC